>CALBEG010000130.1 GCA_937927455.1 uncultured Elioraea sp.
ATGGAGATCGAGGACAAAGGGGGCGCGAAGGAGGGCGTGCAGAAGGGCGTGCAGAAGGATTACACGCCGCGCGTGCTCGACCTCATCTGCCCGATCGGCAAGGGCCAGCGCGGTCTGATCGTCGCCCCGCCGCGCACCGGCAAGACGGTGATGCTGCAGAACATCGCCAACTCGATCGCGCACAATCACCCCGAGGTCTACCTGATCGTGCTGCTGATCGACGAACGGCCCGAGGAGGTGACCGACATGGCGCGCACCGTGCGCGGCGAGGTGATCTCCTCCACCTTCGACGAGCCCGCCACGCGCCACGTGCAAGTGGCGGAGATGGTGATCGAGAAAGCCAAGCGCCTCGTCGAGCACAAAAAGGACGTGGTCATCCTGCTCGACTCCATCACCCGGCTCGCGCGCGCCTACAACACGGTCGTGCCCTCCTCCGGCAAGGTGCTGACGGGCGGCGTGGACGCAAATGCGCTGCAGAGGCCGAAGCGCTTCTTCGGCGCCGCGCGCAACATCGAGGAGGGAGGCTCTCTCACCATCATCGCGACCGCTCTGATCGACACCGGCTCGCGGATGGACGAGGTGATCTTTGAGGAGTTCAAGGGCACGGGCAACTCGGAGATCGTTCTCGATCGGAAACTCTCCGACAAGCGCACCTTCCCCGCGATCGACATCACGAAATCGGGCACGCGCAAGGAGGAGCTTCTGGTCGATCGCGGCACGCTCGCCAAGATGTGGGTGCTGCGCCGGATCCTGATGCCGATGGGCCCGCAGGATGCGATGGATTTCCTGCTCGACAAGCTGAAGTATTCGAAGACCAACCAGGACTTCTTCGACGCGATGAACACCTGAGCCGTCCGCCGCCATGGCAGGCGAGGGGGTCGAGGGCACCGGACGAGGGCCCTCGGACAGCGCGCCCGGATCCGCACCATCGGACGACCTCGTCTTTCAGGCCGAGGCCTTCGCCCGCGACCTGCATGCGGGGTTTGTCCGCCAGGGCCAGGCAGGGCGCGCCTTCGTCACCCACCTCGAGGAGGTGGTGGCGCTGCTGCGCGAGGCCCGGGCGGACGATGAGGTGCTCGCCGCCGGCTGGCTGCACGAGGCGGCCGAGAACACCCTCACCGCCCGTCGACGCGTCACAGCGCGCGAACTCGCCGACCCGTTCGGCTGGCAAATTGCTGCCATGGTGGCAGAGCTGACGCCGAACGCCCGCATTCCCGAGCCGCTGAGGAGGGACATCCGCATCCGCTCGGTGCGCTTCGCCACCCGGGGCGCCGCCATGATCACGCTGGCTGACCTCACCTCGCAGCTGCGCGGGCTGATCGCGGATGCGCCGGAGCGCTGGACGCACGGGCAGAAGGTGGAACATTTCGGATGGGCAGCGCGCGTCGCCGCCAACTGCTGCGGCGTGTCGGCCAGGCTGGAGACCGCATTCCAGGCGGCCTACCGCGAGGGCCTGGCGCGGCTCGCGGCGGAGGCCTGACGCGCCCGCCGGCGAGGCCGCGCGACCTCCGCCGCGACGCCGGAGGTTGCGGCCCCATCACGACGTGCAGAAGGGCGAATGCGGCCATCTGAGCCACGGCATCGCGCCCGACGTCGGTCCCGTCCCCTGTCCCGGAACAGCCGAGAGGGGGCCGGCGCCAGCGTTCCCGCTTGCTCGCTTCACTGTCACCGTGCTGTAACGTCCACACCTCAGCGCAGACGTTTTCGGAACCTCGCATGCCACGCGACGGCATCGAACGCGAATTCAAGTTCTTGCTTGCCTCCGAAGCTGAGCGCTCTGCCCTCGAAGCGCTGTTGCCGCCGCCGAAACGCTATCTCGCGCAGCGCAACCTGTTCTTCGACACCGCCGACGGCGCTGTGGTTCGCGCTGGCTATTCGCTTCGCCTGCGTGAGGAAGCGGGCCTCTGGACCCTGACCGCGAAGGGCCCAGCCCTGAACCCTGTGCCAGGACAGACGCGGCGGCACGAAGCGGAACGTGTGTTGCCGCCGCATCTCGCCTGCCACCTCGAGTCCGGAAACGCCGACCCGCTTCCCCTCCTGCGGCGCGCGAGCCCGCCTGGCGTCGCGCTTGCCCTTGCCCGCGCGATCGAGAAGGCCGCCGCCGGCGCGCCCCTGCTGCTGCGTGGCGCGTTCCGCAACGAGAGGGCGGAAATCCCGCTCGTGCTGCCGCCGGGGATGGCCGCTCTGATCGCTCTCGACCGCACGGCCTTCGACGACGAAACGACCGAACTCGAGATCGAGCTTGAACTCGCGGTCGATGGCCCGGCCGAGCCGGCGCAGGCCTGGCTTGCCGCGCTGCTCGCGCGGGCCGGAATTCTGCCCCGCCCCGCCCCTTCCAAGCGCGCCCGCTTCGAGGCGCGTCGCGCCGCCAACGGGCTCTGACCGATCGGTGCGCCTCCTCCTCGTCAACGCCAACACCACGGGTGCGATCACCGAGGCCTGCGCCGAGGCGGCGCGGCGGGTGGCCGCGCCCGGCACGGAGGTCCTTCCCGCCACCGCCCGCTTCGGCCCCGCGGTGATCGCGAACCGGGCGGAGAATGCGATCGCCGCTCATGCCGTGCTCGATCTTCTCGCCGAGCACGCCGGGGGCTGTGACGCTGCTCTCCTTGCCGTCTCCTTCGACACCGGGCTTGCGGCAGCCCGCGACATCCTGCCGGTTCCCGTGGTCGGCATGACCGAGGCGGCCTGCCTGGTCGCCTGCGCGCTCGGCAGCCGCTTCGGCCTCGTCTCCTTCTCCTCGGCCGCGATGTATCGGGAGCTGATCGAGGGCTACGGCCTCGGCGCGCGGCTCGCGGGGATCGCCCTGATCGATGCCATGCCGGCGGAGGTCTCCACCGACCCTGACGGGATTTGCGTGAAGGTGGTGCGCGCCGCGCGTGGTCTCGCCGACAGCGGGGCGGAGACCGTGATCCTGGCCGGGGCCGCCTTTTCCGGCCTTGCGCCTCGCTTCACGGGCGGCGCGCCCGTTCCGCTGATCGACGGCATTGCGGCGGGGGTGAAGCTCGCCGAGGCGCTGGTCGCGCTCGGTCTCTCCCGCCCGCCTCGGGAACCGCCCGCCGCGCCGCGGCCGAGCCTTGGCCTCTCCTCCGCCCTCGCTGCGCTTCTGGCCAGAACCCCCGCCGGCCGGTAAGGTCAGGCTATGGACGCCGGAGCACGGAATGACCACCGACCAGACGGTCGCCGAGGTGGCGACCCTCAGTTTCGAAGCCGCCCTTGAGGAGCTGGAGCGGATCGTGCGCCAGCTCGAGGAGGGGCGTGGCACGCTGGAAGCCGCGATTGCCGCCTACGAGCGGGGCGACGCTTTGCGCCGCCACTGCGCGGCGAAACTCGCCGAAGCCGAGGCGAAGGTGAGCCGAATCGTCGAGCGTGCGGGAGAGGCCTCCGGTCTCGAATCGTTTGCGCCGCGATGAGCGGGCTTGCCGTCATCCATGGCAGGCTGGGGGCGGCCCTCGCCGATGCCGCCGCCCAGGTCGAGGCCGCCTTGGAGCGGCTGTTGCCGAAGGGCGAGGATGCGCAGGCGCGGCTGTATGAGGCGATGCGCTACGCCACCCTCGGCGGCGGCAAGCGGATCCGCGCCTTCCTCGTTTTGGAGTCCTCGCGCCTGTTCAATGTCGCGCGCCGTGCGGCGCTGCGGGCTGCCGCGGCGGTCGAGATGCTGCACGCCTATTCCCTGGTGCATGATGACCTGCCGGCGATGGACGACGACGATGTCCGCCGCGGCAAGCCATCGACGCACCGGGCCTTCGACGAGGCGACCGCCATCCTCGCTGGAGACGCTCTGCAGGCGCTCGCTTTCGAGGTGTTGGCCGACGACGACACGCACTCCGACCCCGCGGTGCGCGCCCTCCTCGTGCATTCCCTGGCTCAGGCCGCCGGAGCGCGCGGCATGGCGGGCGGGCAGATGATCGATTTGCTGGCGCAGGACACGAGGCTCAATGAACATGAGGTGACCCGGCTTCAGCTCCTCAAGACCGGGCGGCTGATCACCTGGTGCTGCGAAGCCGGTGCGATGCTTGCCAAGGCGCCCAGGCCGCAGTTCCTCGCCCTCTCCCACTACGGCCGCGACCTGGGCCTCGCCTTCCAGATCGCCGACGACATCCTTGACGCGACCGGAACTCCAGAGCAGATCGGAAAAACGCCTGGCAAAGACGAGGCCGCCGGCAAGGCGACTTTGGTGTCGCTGATGGGGCTCGAGCGTGCGCGCGCCCACATGCGCTTTCTCGCCGACCAGGCAATCGGCCATCTCGACACCTTCGACGAGCGCGCAGA
>CALBEG010000131.1 GCA_937927455.1 uncultured Elioraea sp.
TCACATACCCGCCGCCAACAAACTGCCGGCAAATCAAGCGAACCTCAGACGCCTTCGTCATCGCGTCCGCCGCCTCGATCGCGGGAACAAGGCCGCGCGTCTCAATCATCCCGAGCGCGATGCCCATCTTCTCACTGGCCATTTCGACTTCTCCTTTCCTTACCTCGCTTGGGGTTGACCCTCTGCAAGACGTTTGGCCCGTCGGCGTACCGTTCCGCCGTCACCGCCATTTTTCCTCGCTCCAGTCATCGATGATGCCGCCAATGGTGAGATCGGTCGTCACCGCCGGGTTGCCGGTCGCGATCCGTGCCGCCGAGTAGCCGATAGTGATGACGAAGTCGCCCACCTTCGCCCCCACCGGATCGACCGCGACGTCGAGATTGCCTTTTGCGTCCTCGACTACGCGTAGCTTGCGCGCCTGTAGCCCCCACACCCGCTTCGTGGTGACGAGGTCGCGCACAACGCGCTGGATCATCATGTTGCCGCCCTCGTCGTCGGTGTCGCCGCCTTTGGCTGGCTGTCGTCCCAGTAGTCGATGATGCCGACGATGGTGAGGTCGGACGGGTAGTCCTTGTGCCCGGCCGCATCCTTCGCTGCTGAGGAGCCCACCGCGATCACCCAGTCGCCCTCCTTACAGCCCACCGGGTCGACCGCGACCTGGCGCCCCCCACCTCTTTCGCGCACCACCAGCAGCCGGCGATTCTCGAGCTGCGAGATCCGCGCGGTCGCCACCAGCGTGCCTTCGACCTGGAAGATCTTCATGCCCGATACCCTCCGCATCCGCAGGGACCATGGGCGCCCTGGCCTGCTCGACTTTCGTGAACAAAACGAAGTGGCCCACCTGATGTGGCACGAACGGCGGCGACCGCATGCACGCGCGGCCCGTCGCCGTGAGGAAACATCCGCACCACCGCTGCGCGCATGCGCAGAACTGCCGCCTCGGCCTCCTGTTCGTCACCTGCAATGTCAGGGTCGAAGCTCCGCACCACCAGAACTGGAACCGCGAGACCTTCAGCATGCAGCCGCTGGCCCAGAATGCGCAGGCCAACAGCGAGGTCTGCCGCCCGCTCCTCAACCGACTGCGCTTGCGCTTGGAAGGCAAGGTTGCGCAGCTGCACATCGTCGATCGGATCGCCGAACACAATCAGCCGTTCCTCGTGCCCCGCATCCGGGTAACCATCACCGTACAGCGCGCGCACCGCCGCAACCTGCGCGATGTTGTTCTTCAGAAGGTAGCCGCAAAACCAGCGCATGCCTTCCGTTGCGGGATCATCTGCAGCAACCCCCATACAGGCGGCAACTTCCTGGCGAATATGCTCTTTCGCTTCCTCACGGCTCATGGTGGCGGTGCTGTCGTGCAGGAGGCGAGCGCAAAGGAAGCGATCGATGTCCATTCGTCCCGCCACATCCGGCACGTGCACGCGCAAGGAGTCGGTGTCGGTGTCGTGACCAGCGAGCAAAGTCGCCACCGTCGCCCGGTCTCCATACCGACGCGCGATGGCCGCCGCGAAGGCCTCCAGCCGTTCGAGCAACATGCCCGCCGCTTTGCGGTCATCGCTGCCATGCGCCGCACACCCCTCATGCGAGGGGTCGCGGGATGACAAGTGGTAGACGCCCAGTTTGAGGAAGCGCGTGTTGTCAAAGGGCTCGGCTCCGTTGCGCAGGCGACGCAGCTCCGCCCGCTCCCACGCCGACACGGCCTCCGCCACCGGGAACAAGGCGCCGGCATAGGAGCGGCGAGCAGCGACGATCGCGCGCGGCACGCGCAGCACGTGGTCGAGCAAGCCTGCCATGCGCCCATCTGCACACGTGGTGATGTCGACGGCGTGAAAGCCGAAGCGGCGAATGACTTCGTCTGCCGCCTCGCCGTCCACCATCGCGGGGCGCTCGCTCATCTCGACCACGAGGCGCGCAAAGACACCGATAACGAGCTCTGCCTGGCGCGCGACCCAATCTACGGGATGCTTCCAGTTTCCGGCGAGCGGTCCAACAGCCGATACATCCCCGAGTCCGGCAAGCGCGGCGCGCGCCGCAGCATCTGAGCTATATCCAGCCGCTGCCACGCGCTCGATGGCGGACTCTACCTCGGCGAAGGCGGCGCGCATACGCTCTGCACGCGCGGCAAGCGCCGCCGACAACTCCGGTTCGGCAAGAGGATGGTTCGCACCGGGCGTCGACCTGCCCTGCCACGCTTGGCCCGCCGAAGCCGGTGCCGGAAACGAGTCCAGCACAGCCCACGGTTGCCAGTCGAACGACCAGCGTGGAGCAGTCCGTCGTGCGGTGCGCATCATCGCTTTTCCGCTCCGCACTCCGCGTTTAGCCTTGCGCCCCGCCAGACAGCGTGACGATCGCTGCCGACTTCGGCGTCCAACCGATCACGCCGGTCACCAAGCGACGCGGCTCTTTGTGCGGACTTTCGCGCCTAAACGTGCGAGCACCAGCGAAACCATGCGGCTTACCCTGCGCAACCGTGGGGTTGCGCACAGTGGCGAAGTAACCTTCGGTGCCGGTCACGCGCGCATGCTCGTTCCAAGCGGAACCAGTGATCACATGTCCCGACACACTGCCATGGCCAGTGATTCTCTGGTGCCCGCTTCTCTCTTCCGCGCCGGGCTCCTTGCGCGACCAGCGATCGACGAATCCGAACTCCACATTGCCCGTGAGCTTGCCTTCCCCCACCGCAAAGGAGCCGGTAATTCGCGGCCCCATCCGGGGCGCCTCACGGCGGTCGAGCTGTGCCTGGCGCGCAGGCGTGCGAATGGAAAATGCAGAGGCGGCGCGCGCAATCGAGTCCTCCTCGGTCTGATCGCCACCCATCTCCTCGCGCCAGTATGGTGTGCCGGTGACGGAACGATCCGCACCCCGTTCGGTTCCGGTTACGCGCTCCGCCTCGTGCATCGGCACGTCACCCGTCACCTTCGCCCGAGCTGAACGCGGCAGGCGCGCTTCCTGCCCGGCGGCGACGTCAGGATCGCAGTAGCCATAGGTCGTGTTCGGGCCGAGATAGGGTGTTCCCGTCACGATTCGGCACTCACCGGGCTCGTCGCCGGTGACTTGGTCCATATGCTCGACGATATCAGTGCCGGTAACGCGCTGACCGCCCCAGGTGATGATCTCATGCACCTTGCGGCCGGTGACAGCATCGCGCCGTGCGGCGGCCCCGCCCGCCATCGGGTGGACAGCACGAGACGGACCGCCGCACGCTTCCATGCGTCGCGCCGGCGTCAGATACTGGGTCCCCGTAAGAACACGACACGCCCCCGGCTCGTCGCCGGTAACGTTTACGCTGCGCCCGACCGCCGTACCCGTGATCGGCGCTCCACCCTCGGTGACCTCGACCGGCTGTTGCCGTGCTCGCTCCCGCGACCCGATATGGCGGATGGAGCGACCCAAATTCGTCCCGAACACGGAATGGCCGTGGGGATCGGTTTGCCGCTGAAACTGCGCGGCCACGGGAACATGTCTCTCAGGGCGGGCTGAAAGGTCGTCCTCGATGGTCTGATCGGCCTCGCCAGTGATGAACCGTGTCGCACTCGCCTCATCGCCGGTGATGCGAACGCGAGAACGAACCATACTCCCCGAAACGACCAGCCCACCCGGCGTGCGCGCATGCCCGACCTTGGGCGCGGCGGGAAGGAAGGCGCCCTCGCCCTGGCCGATGAACGGCGTCCCAGAGATTGGCTTATCACGCCCTGCCTCGGTGCCCGTGACCTGCCGGCCCACGCCTTCGGAGTAGCCTGTGACGGTCACACCCGAGGCTGTGCGGCTTTCCACCACCTTTGGCGAGAATGGAATGCTGCCTCGGCGCTTCGGCCGCTCGATTTCGGGCACGGAGAGTGCCGCCTGCCCTTGCCGGCTGAGTGCAGCGCGACGGGCGATGGCGAGCTCGCGCCCAGTCAAGACAGGTAGAGTAGGAAGATCGGGAGCGGGCGGAGAAGCGGCCGCCGCCGGCGATTGCGGGGCCGTTTCAGCGCGCGAAGCGCTTGCCGCCTGTAGCGCCGCCTTGCCCTGAGACAGCAGGCGGCGGCGCGCTATCGCCAGATCGCGCCCGACCAGGTTGAGCGAAAGGCTCGAAACCGGGCTCGGTGCCGCTGTTGGCGCCGATACCTGTGATGAAGCGGAGGAAGCGGACTCTGGGAACGAAACCGATGTGAACGGCGCCACTGCCTCTGGCGGCGCGAAGAGCCCGCGCAGCACCAGCCGGAACCCCGCAGACTGCCGCTCCTTCGCTGGCGGCAGAGCGGCCTTGCCCTGCGACAGCTGGCGTCGGCGCAGGACGGCCGCTGCGCGCCCCGTCGGTACCGATGCCGCCTCAACGCTCATGCCCCTTCACCCTTCCCGCCGCGACCGTTCCGGATCGGCGTCATTCCGCTTGCTTGCTCAACGCCCGCCCGCGCGATAGACCACGAACGCAAGCCCTTGCGATTGGGCGAAGTTGTCGTAGGCGATCAGTCGCACGTGATGCCCCGGATTGGCGCGATGGCAGGCCTCCAGTTCGGCCATCACCTGCTCAACCGACTGGGTGCCAAAGAAAGGCAGTTTCCAAAGATACCAGTAGTTGGAGAACGACTTCTCCGGCTCGGTATGCTCGATCGCCGGATTCCAGCCGCGCGCGATGATATAAGCGATCTGCTTGGCCACCTTCTCCGGCGTCATCTGCGGTAGGTAGGAGAAAGTCTCGGTGCGACGGCGCGTCGGCGGATAGGCCATTATTTCGGGCATGGTGCGCCTCCTCGGTCAGCGCAGGGGTCGGATAGCAATCGGTTCGGGCAGTGCGCGCTCAGTGTTTGGCCATGTCGAGCTTGTCGACGACATCGAACTCGAACTTGACCTCCTTCCAGATCTCCATGGCGACCGCGAGCTCAGGCGAGTGTTTCGCCGCTTCGCTGAGGATTTCCCTTCCCTCGCGCTCAACAGGACGACCCTGGTTGCGCGCCTCGACACAGGCCTCGAGTGCCACTCGGTTGGCGTGCGCACCGGCCGCGTTGCCCCAGGGATGGCCGAGTGTGCCGCCCCCAAACTGCAGGACAGAGTCGTCTCCGAAGATCGCGACCAAGGCAGGTATGTGCCAGACATGGATGCCGCCCGAGGCGACAGGGAACATGCCGGGCATCGAGCCCCAGTCCTGATCAAAGAAGATGCCGCGCCGGCGATTCTCCTGCACAAAAGGCTCGCGCATGATGTCGATCCAGCCGAGTGTGGCCTCACGGTCACCCTCGAGCTTGCCGACGACCGTTCCGGCATGCAGATGGTCTCCGCCCGAGAGGCGCAGGCACTTCGCAAGCACTCGGAAGTGAATACCGTGCATCGGATTGCGGTCGATCACCGCGTGCATGGCGCGGTGGATATGCAGCAACATGCCGTTTTCGCGGCACCAGTTGGCAAGCCCGGTGTTGGCGGTGAAGCCGGCGGTCAGAAAGTCGTGCATGATGATCGGTGCGCCAAGCTGCTTGGCGAATTCGGCGCGCTTGTACATCTCCTCCGGCGTCGGCGCAGTGACGTTGAGGTAGTGCCCCTTGCGCTCGCCCGTTTCGGCTTCCGCCTTCTTCACCGCCTCCATCACGAACTCAAAACGGTGTTGCCAGCGCATAAAGGGCTGGCTGTTGACGTTTTCATCGTCCTTCGTGAAGTCCAGGCCTCCACGCAGCGCCTCGTACACGGCACGGCCGTAGTTTTTCGCCGACAGCCCCAGCTTGGGCTTGATCGTGCAGCCAAGCAAAGGCCGGCCATATTTATTCAGCCTGTCGCGTTCGACCTGGATGCCGTGCGGCGGCCCGCCGCAAGTCTTCACGTAGGCAAGGGGGAAGCGCAGGTCCTCGAGCCGAAGGCTGCGCACCGCCTTGAACCCGAACACATTGCCTACGAGTGAGGTGAGCACATTGACGACCGACCCTTCCTCGAACAGGTCGAGCGGATACGCAACGAATGCGTAGAATGCGTTTGCATCACCCGGTACCGGTTCGATGCGGTAAGCGCGTCCCTTATAGTATTCGAGGTCGGTTAAGAGGTCGGTCCAAACCGTCGTCCAGGTGCCGGTCGAGCTCTCAGCGGCCACCGCCGCCGCCGCCTCCTCGCGGGGCACGCCAGGCTGCGCGACTACCTTGAAGACGGCAAGCAAGTCTGTATCGAGTGGGATGTAGTCGGGGGTCCAATAAGTCTTGGCGTAGTCCTTGACCCCCGCCTGGTAGGTCTTCGCGGCGACCGGTCGTTCCTCCCGATCCACATCACAAAACGTCCGCGGCTATTGTAGCTGCCGGAGTACCAGGAGCGTATCGCCGCCTTCGGCATAAGGTCCAATCAGTGTTTCTTGCCTGAGCATCACGCGCCCTTATGCTCGGGCCATGCCGCTCGAACTCCGCCAGCTGCAGATCATCGAGGCAATCGCCCGCCTTGGCTCGGTCACCCGCGCCGCGGACGAACTTGGCCTAACTCAGCCCGCCGTCTCGATGCAGCTGAAACAAATCGAAGAGCGCATCGGCCTGCCTTTGCTGCGGCGGCGCGGCCGCCTCTACGAGGCGACGGAAACCGGCGAGGAGATCGTTCGCGCAGCCCGCCAGGTTGCACAAACTCTCGCAGACCTCGATGATGCGCTGCAGCGGCTCAGAGGTCTCGAGCGCGGCCAACTGCGCCTCGGCGTGGTTTCGACCGCGAATTACTTTCTGCCCGACTATTTGGTTGCCTTCCGCCGCCGTCACCCAGGACTCACGGTCACGCTCCACGTGGCAAACCGCGACCAAATCGTGCAGGCGCTACAAGACACGCTGATTGAGATCGCGATCATCGGTCGCCCGCCCGATTCGACCGAACTGTTCGCCACTCGCTTGATGGACAACCCCCTGGTCGTGATCGCGTCCCCCGACCATCCACTCGCCAGCGAGCAAGCAGGCACCTCAGAAGCAATCACGCTCCACTGTCTGGCCCGCCATCCCTTCGTCATGCGTGAACCCGGATCCGGCACGCGCGCAGCCTTCGAGCGTGTTCTCGCCGCTTCAGGGGTACGCGTTCAGCAGGCTTGCGTGCTTGCCTCCAACGAGGCTGTGAAGCAGGCCGTGCAGGCGGGGCTTGGTCTCGCTGTGATCTCGGCGCAGACGGTGGAGATGGAAGTGCAGCTTGGTCGTCTGGTCACGCTGAACGTGCAGGGATTTCCGATCCTGCGGCAGTGGTTCGTCGTGCATCGGGCGCACCGCCAGCTCTCGCCCAGCGCGCGCCTTCCGTGAACTGTTGCGCGATTTTCGCGCGCCGACCCAGAGTCCACCGAAGCACCCACGATCGATCCCGGCGTCGGGCTGAGCCCGGTCGTCGGAGCGGTCGCGGCCCTTGATCTGCTAGAGTTCTGTGGCATGGCCAATCGACGAGTCCTGTCGCCGAGGCCAGCACGCAGCCTCTCCAGCCGCCTCCTCTGGCTCACCGTGGCCGTCGTGCTGGTCGCTCAGGTGCTGATCCTCGGGCCCTCGCTCGGGCGGGCCCATCTCGATTGGCTCGCCAATCGGATTGCCGCCTCGCACCTCGCCGCGCTGGCCCTCGAAGCGGCACCCGACCAAACGGTAGACGACGCACTCGAAGAGGACCTGCTCCGCCTCGCCGGTGTGGAGATGGTGAGCCTGAGGCGACAGGATCAGCGCGTATTGGCGCTGGCCCGACCGCTCGATGGAACCGTCTCCGAAACCATCGATCTCGCCACAACCGGGGTGCTGCGTGCCGCCCTCTCCGCCTTCGCCCTGCTCACCTCGCGCGAGGACCGCCTGATTCGAGTGATCGGCCCCTCGCCGAAGCAACCAGAGGTGCGGGTTGACATCGTCCTGCACGCCTCGCCCTTGCGCCGAGATCTCGCACGTGCCTTCGCAAGCCTCGTGGTCGAGGCGCTCGCGATCTCCGCTTCGGCCGGCGCGCTGATGTTCCTCGTGCTGAACTGGCTTTTGGTGCGGCCGATGCGGCAACTGACCCGCTCGATCGTCGCCTTCCGCCTCGATCCCGAAGCCGCCCAAACGCCCGTGCCACAGACGGGCCGTGACGAGATCGGGGTCGCCATGCGCGAACTCACCGCCATGCAGGACGAGCTTCGCCGTGCGCTCTGGCAGAAGTCGCGCCTTGCCGCGCTCGGGGCAGCGGTGACGCGGATCAACCACGACCTGCGCGGCATCCTCGCCGCTGCCCTCCTCGTTTCCGACCGGCTGACGGGGTCG
Source organism: uncultured Elioraea sp. (assembly GCA_937927455.1). Lineage (GTDB taxonomy): Bacteria > Pseudomonadota > Alphaproteobacteria > Acetobacterales > Acetobacteraceae > Elioraea. Next base: position 8,184 of record CALBEG010000131.1, read on the forward strand.
GCCGATCCGAAGGTTCGCGAGGTGGCTCCCACCCTGCTCGCCGCGATCGACCGCGCTGTTGCGCTCTGCAGGCAAACCTTAGCCTATGCGCGCGAGGGCCCGCCCTTGCTCGATCGCCGTCCAACGCGGCTCGCCTCCATCGTAGCAGAGGCAGCGGCGACGGCGTCACCCGGTGAGCCGTGGCGGATCGACAATCGGGTTCCTCCCGCCCTCGAGGTGCAGGCTGACCGCGATCAGCTCTTTCGCGTCTTCCTCAACCTGTTCCGCAATGCGCTTGAAGCGGGCGCGAAACGGATTTCGGTGGAGGCGCGCGAGACCACCGAAACGCTCGACCTCCTGGTCAGCGACGACGGGCCTGGCCTGCCGGAGCGGGTGCGCACCAACCTGTTTAGCCCCTTTGTCTCTACCAAGCATGGCGGGACTGGCCTAGGGCTTGCCATCGCCCGCGACCTCATGCGCGCCCACGGCGGCGATATCGCGCTTGAGCGCACAGGCCCAGACGGGACGGTGTTCGTGCTCAGTTTCCCGCGCGAGGCAGAGGAGGAAGAGGGGGAAGAGACGCCAACCGCCGTCGCCCGACGCGAGGCGTGACTGGCTCCCCTCGCAGGTGACAAGCCCCCGTCTACCGGCTCCGCGCCAGCACCCCGTCCGCCCAGGTCTCGAGGGCGCGCGCCTTCGCCCCGATCCCGCGCACGCCCTGCGCGAGGTCATCGAGCCTGGTCGAGAAGCCGCAGAGGCCGCGATCGAGCCGTGCCGTCGACGTCGCGAGGTCGGCCAAAGCCGCCTGCAACCCGGCCACCGCCGTCCGCTGTTCGGCAAGGGCCTCTTCAAGCAGGTCGAGTGCGCGCGCCATCCGGTCCCGCCCCGGTGCCGGGTCTACGCTCGCCGCCCGGTTCTGCCCGCGGCGGGGAAAAGGGATCACCACTGCACCGGAAGGCTCCGCCATCTGACCCCACTCCCCTCGACAATTGACTGGTTAATAAGACGTTAATCGCGCAGCGAGAGCAATCCCCGCGTATGTATGTAAGCCGAACGCGATCAGACCACGAGGCTTGCCCACACCGCCGACATGGCAACCAGAGCGACCAGTGTCAGCCCGCGGCGCAGCCAGAGATACGATTGAGGAACAAGCCCCTGCCGCCCGGCCACCTCCTCAGCCGCCCAGACGGCAAGAAACGCCGCGATGAGCAGACCAAGCCCGATCCAGCCCGGCAGCAGGAGGGCAGGCCAGGCGATGAGAGCGGGAACGACGCCGAGCGCGAGACGCCGCCCCGTGGCCCAGGCCTCGGTCTCGCCTGCACGCAAAGCGAACCCCCAGTGCACCGCGCCCAGGAAGGACAGGATGCAGGCGGCATAGGCGATCAAGGCGGGGATGGCGAAGCCTTCTCCCGGCGGAAGACCGCCCAGCACAATGGCTGCGGCGGCAAGGAACGGGGCGAGCCCCGCAACCCCGAGCCACAGTGCGGCGGACGGCAAAGACGACGTCATCGGACCACCTCGTTCACGCCAAGATCCGACACTGGCCCAGCCCGCGAGGCAAGACGCCGAACCCGTCTCGCCTCGGCGCGCCAGCATTTCGCGCATTTGACCCAAAGCAAAGAGCGGCAGGCCGGCCGGCACTAACGTGCACACGAGCGATGGTCCGGCCGACACACCCGAAGCTGAAGGGCCCAGCCCAGAGATTGACGGCGCAACCGGCAAGGACGGAGTCAGTTGATCATCAAAGGGAACAGGCGACCGTGACAGGCACGATGACGGCACTGCGACGCACGGGCTTCGCGACGAGACGATGCCTGCTTGCGGCACTCGCCCTTCCCGCCCTCATCCCAGTGCCGCGGGCTCGTCCAGCCCATGCCGCCGCCGCGCCGCTGGGCCTCGGCTCGATGGCGCCCGGCACGGTCAGCCATGCTGCCGCTTCGGCGATCGCCGAACTGCTGACCCGCCAGGCCGGCCTTGAAACCCGCGTTCTGCCCAACGCCGGCGAGGCGGTGCTGGTGGGCCTGCTCAGCTCCGGCCGGCTCGACCTCGCCATCGCCAACGCTCTGGAAGCCGAGGCCGCACGCGGTGAACCGGCAGAGCGCGCCAGCGAGCCCCGTGTCGTCGCCCGCCTTTTCCCCCTCCGTGCCGGTCTCTTTGTCCGGTCAGACCAGCCGATCCAGCGCATCGCCGATCTCGCCGGCAAGCGCGTTACCGCTGGGTTCTCCGCCAGTCCAGCGATCGCGCGTCTGCTCGATGCGTTGCTGGCCGCTGACGGGCTCTCGCGTGCCGACATCCGTCCGGTGATGGTACCCGATCCCGTCGCTGGCGCTGCCCGCTTCGTCGAAGGTCGGGCGGATGCCTTCTTCTTCGCTATCGGCGCCGCCAAGGTCATTGAGGTCGACGCCGCGACGAGGCTTCGGCTGCTGCCGGTGCCGGACGATGCCGAGGCCTTTGCGCGCCTCGCCCAAGTCGCGCCCCTCGCGTACACTGAACGCCTGCAGCCTCGCCCCGGTCTGATCGGGTTTGCCGCTCCCGTTCCGGCGCTCGCCTTCGACAATCTCCTGCTTGCCCGCGGCGATCTCGAAGAGGAGGTGGTGAGGCGGGTCTTCGCTGCGTTGCGCGACGGGCGGGAGATGCTCATTGCCCGCCATCCCGCCTTCCGCGACCTCAACCCGGCGATGCTCGCCCGTCCGCGCTCGTCGCTTGCCCTGCATCCGGCCATCGCCGCGCTGTCGCTGTGATCCCGGGGCGGCTCGACACGCCGGTCGGCGCGGCCCTGCTCGCCCTGGTCGCGCTGGCGGCCCTCGACGTGCCGGGCCGGCTTGGGCTCGCGCTCGGCACCGAACCGGTGCTCGCCCTCGCCCTTGCCGGTTCCACCCTCGTCTTCGCTGTTGCCCCGAAGACGCACGCCGCCCCGGCGATTGGCAGACGGGCGACGCTCGTTGTCGCCGCCGCAGTGCTCGCCGGGCTCGCGGGCTGCGCGCCCGCCGTGACGGCCTTGCTCGCCGCGCCGCCAGCCTGGACGGTCGCCGTCGCGGCCGCTGCGCTCTTTGCCCTCGGCTTCGCTGTCCACACCGCTTTCGGACTGGTGCTCCCTCTCGCGGCGATCCTGCTCGGCCTCTTCGTGGCCCTCCTCGCCCCTGGCCTGCCGCCGGCCTGGCGGCTCGGCGAGGTTGACGCAACCCGCCTCGCCGTCTTCCTCGTCTTCGACGGCAATGCGCTGCTCGGCCGTCTGCTCGACCTCGCTCTGCACACCATTGCCCCCTTCGTCCTGCTCGGCGTGGCGCTGAAGGACCTCGGTGGTTTGCGCGGCTTGGTTGTGGCGATCGCTGGCGGGATGAGAGCGATGCCAGGCGGCGCTGCGAAGGCGGCCATTCTCGCCTCCGCCACCTTCGGCACACTGTCCGGAAGCGCGGTGGCGAATGTGGCGATGGCGGGGTCGGTCACCATCCCGGCGATGATCCGGGCCGGCCACGCGCCAGAGGAGGCGGCCGGAATCGAAGCCGCTGCGTCGACGGGCGGGCAACTGATGCCGCCCATGCTCGGCGCGACCGCTTTTCTGATCGCCGACACGCTGGGCATCCCCTACGTTCGCGTCGCCGCTGCCTCGGTTGTTCCCGCCCTGCTCTATTTCGGCGCCCTCCTGCTGGTGGTCGATCTCTCGGCACGGCGGCGGGCGATGGCACCCGTCGCGGAGCGGACGGCCGATAGGCCGGCGCGTCGCACTGTCGCCGCGACGGGCGAAACGTTCGGCGCTCTCGCCTCAGTCGTTCTTCTCCTTTGGCTTCTGTTCAGCACCGCGACCCCGCCAGGGGAGGCGGCGCTTGCCGCCACCGTTCCCGTGGTCTTGGGCGCGATCCTGACGCGACCGCGGCGTGCAGCGAGGCGGCTAGGCCGCTTCGCCGCCGAAGCCGCCTTTGGGGTTGCAGGCCTGCTCCTGCTCGCCGCCGCTTCCGCGGTTCTCCTCGGTCTGCTCGCGGTGAACGGATTGGGCTCCCTGTTGGCACTCCGCCTCGCCGCACTCGCTGATCACGGCGCGGTGGCCCTGCTGTTCGCCTCCGCCGCGCTGGCCCTGCTGCTCGGCCTCGGCCTGCCCACGCTTGGTGTTTACGTGCTCATGGCGGGCATCGCTGCCCCCGCGCTGGCCGAAGCGGGCATCTCGCCCCTGGCCGCACATCTCTTCCTCACCTGGTTCGGGGTGCTGGCGATGATCACGCCGCCGGTCGCCCTCGCTACCTATGCGGCGGCGGCGATTGCCGGCTGTTCCGCCTGGCGGGCAGCGATCGCCAGCCTGCCGCTCTGGCCTGGGCTCGTCCTTTTGCCGTTCGCCTTCGCTTTTGCCCCAGCACTGCTCGAGCCGGCTGCACCGCTCGCTCTCTTCGCAGCTCTTGGCCCCGCCCTGATCGCGCTCGTCCTCGTCACCGCCGCTGCCGCAGGCTGGGCGTTGCGGCCCCTCCGGGTCAGCGAGCGCGCGTTGGCGGTGGTCGGCGGGCTCGCCACGCTCGCTGCGCTCGCGCCGGAGCTGCCCCCGCTTGTTCCAACTGGCCTGATCGCTGCCGGTGTGCTGTGCGCCGGCTGGCTTCTCTATCCCCGCCGGGGCGGTGCTCTCCCCCGGCGCGGCATCGCCCGGAGATCCGCATGAACGGACCGCACTCGCAGACCCGGCAACCCGCCTGCACGGTGCGGGCGCCTGCCGCGCCGCCAGCCATCCCCTCGCCGCTCGCGATCTGGCTCTACGCCGCCCGCGTTCGCACTTTGCCTGCCTCGGTCGCTCCCGTGGTGATGGGGATCGCGCTTGCCGCCGCCGACGGCGCCGCACATGCCGCCTCGGCGCTTGCCGCCTTGCTCGGCGCGCTCCTGATCCAGATCGGCACCAATTTCGCAAATGACTATTCCGATTTCGCGAACGGGGTGGACCATTCCGCAGCGGGCGGGCGGCGACGCGTTCTGCCCGAGGGGCTGCTTACGCCGCGGCAAATGCTCGCCGCGACCGTCCTCAGCTTCGCGCTTGCGGTGCTGATTGGCCTGTTCCTTGTCGCGCGCGCGGGCTCGCCGATCGTGATCGTCGGCCTCGCCTCCATCCTCGCCGGCGTGCTCTACACGGGAGGGCCCGCGCCGTACGGATACCGCGGCCTCGGCGAAGTGTTCGTGCTGATCTTTTTCGGCCCTGTGGCAGTGGCCGGCACCTACTACGTGCAGGCCTTGACCCTCGATTGGCGGCCCATTGTCGCCGGGCTGGGTCCGGGGCTGCTCTCGGTCGCCATCCTCGCCGTCAACAACCTGCGCGACATTGAGAACGATCGGGCCCGCGGCAAACGCACTCTTGCAGTGATGCTCGGACGAGGCTTCGCACGGGCCGAAATCGTTACGGCACTCGTGCTCGCCGCCGCCTTGCCAGCGGGTTTCGTGCTCGCTGGCGCGGCCGGCCCAGCCCTCTTCGCCGCCTCTCTCGTGCTGCCGGCGGCTCTGCCCACCCTGCGCCTCGTACTCACCAGCACCGACGAGGCAGCACTCAATGCGGGGGTGGCGCGCACGGGAAAGCTGCTCGTGCTCTACGCCGGGCTGTTCTCGCTGGGTTGGTTGCTCTGAGGCGCCCCGCCAAACTCTCAGGGGAGCTGACGGGCGGCGAAGGAAAGACTGGCTGCCGCCCCGCCCGCTGGTTTCTCGGCACCAACGGCGCTGGTGGAGAGTTCCGCCTCGAGCTGTTCGGCGCGGCGGCAGATTTCGCGCGTGAGCATGCGGAAGAGGAACAGATGCGCAGGTTCCATGGCCCGCCAATACAGGATCCCGGCAAGCCCGTGCGGGCGCCAATACGCGGTGGCCGAAACGATCGTCCCGGCCGCCTCGCGCCGGATGGTGAACTCGAGCACGCCACGGCCCGGCGCCTTCATGCCGAACAGGAGGCTCAGGCGGCGTGGCGCGTCGGCAACCAGCACCGTCCAGGAATCGATGCGATCACCGGGGCGCAGGGTCCCACCCTCTGGGCGACGCCGGACCATGCCTTCACCGCCGAGGAGGGCGTCCATCGCCTCCCGCACCGTCCACAAGGCATTCAGCGTGAAGTAGCGATTCTCGCCCCCGATGGCGGAAAGGACGCGCCAGACGGACTCGGGACGCGCTGTGGTTCGCGCCTCCCCTCCCGCGCGGTACGGGTAGCCAAGATGTTCGTCCGCCGTCGCCATCCGTCTCCTCCGGGGCACGCTGCCCTTTCGTCCTGCAGCCGACGCCTGCAGTCTGCTGACGATATGGAAAGCGGCCTCGTTCGGGACTGATCTGGATCAAAATTCGCACCGCAAGGAGAATTGGGTGAACACTGTGCGCGCGATTGCCGTCACTGGCGGGACGGGATTCATCGGCGAACGGCTGATCGCGGCCTGTCGCGAGGCGGGGATCGAGGTGCGGGTGCTCACACGCAGCCCCGCCCGCGGCCGGGCCATCTATCCGCCGCGCGCCTTCCCGCACGTGCGCATCGAGGCCTGGACA
>CALBEG010000132.1 GCA_937927455.1 uncultured Elioraea sp.
AGCGGGCTCACCACTCAAGGCTTCAACATCAAACCTCCTCGCCTTGCCACCAACATCGGCGAACGCGACGGGGCGAGGATCGGCACTCTGACCACCAATTTTGGCGCTTCCCTCAGCGAGCGGTTTCGCGTTTTCGCCTTCGGCCGGCTGCGCGAAAACAAGGCTGACATCGACCAGGCAGGGCGCGATGACCCGAACTACACGCTGCGCAACCGCAGCGGCATGTGGCGCGCGGGCATCGCCGGTGCCGTGATCCCGGGTTGGCTCGACACCACCCTGGCCGTCGGTCAGTCGCGTGACAATCGTCAGTCTCGTGACCGTCCCGACCTCTTCCCCTTCTCCGGCAGCGACGACTCCCGCTACCTCGGCACCCGGACCGTCTATCAATGGGACAACACCCTGCGCTTGCCAAACGGTGGCGCAGTGGACGATTCCGCCATCACGTTCGGTCTGCAGCGGCTCGAGGACCATGCAGACGTCAACGTGCGCTTTGACGGTCCCTTTGGCCCCTTCGCGCAGGACGTCGATCGCGGCACGCGCAACGACGCGGGCTACCTCGGCATGCAGTTTCGCCTGTTCCAACGGCTCGACCTCACCGGCAACATCCGCCACGAGATGCCGCGCGACTTCGCCGACACCACGACCTGGCGCGTCGGCGGCGTTCTCGCCGTTCCCGAGGCGGCCCTGTCGCTTCATGCCGCGTATGGTACGTCGTTCCGCGCGCCCACGCTTTTCGACCTCTTCGGCGTTGGCAGCTCCGGCTTCCGCGGCAATCCGAACCTCAGGCCGGAGAAGGGACGCGGTGGCGAGGTGGGTGCAATGGTCGATCTCTCCGCCTTCATGCCGCATCCGGGGCGGCTCTCCGTCACCTATTTCCAGAACCGAATTCGAGATCTGATCGCCGACGATGCCTCCTTCACGACGCGGATCAACATCGGGCGCGCCACGATCGATGGCGTGGAAACCGCCCTCGACCTCTCTCCCGCCGACTGGCTCGATGTGCGCGCAACCTACACATGGACAGTGGCACAGGACCAGAACAGCGGGGACCAGCTGCTGAGGCGTCCCCGCCATCAGGGGAGCGTGGGGGCGACTTTGCGCGCCAATCCGCGCTTCAGCCTTGCCGCCGATGTGCTGCTGTTCGGTCCAGCGGCCGACGCCCTTTATCGCGACAGCGGCAGCTTCGCCGGACGCGGCGTCAATCAGGGCGGTGCGCTGGTCAATGTCTCCGCCCGCTGGCAGGTGACAGACGGGCTTGAGTGGTTTGCGCTCGGCCGCAACATCACCAGCAGCCGCTACGAACCTGCCAACGCGTACGTGATATCGGGTGCCTGGGCTCTGACCGGGCTTCGCGCGCGGTGGTGACGCCTTAGAGCAAGAGGTCGCACCATACGGGTGTATGGTCTGAGGGGCTGTCCTTGCCGCGAAGGGAACGATCCACGCCCGAAGCGATCAGCCCCTCTGCTGCGCGCGGTGAGAGGAGCAGATGATCGATGCGCAAGCCCCGGTCCTGCGCCCATGCCGCGCCTTGATAGTCCCAATAGGTGTAGCCGTGCTCCTCAGGGTGCAGCGCGCGGAAAGCGTCTGTCCAGCCCTGCCACAGCACGGCATGCCAGGCGGCGCGGCTTTCCGGCTGGCAGAGTGCGTCGTCCTCCATCGCGTCCACATCCGCCACGTCGCGCGCTGTTGGGCAGACGTTCCAATCTCCCCCCAGCACGACGGGGTGCTCGGTGTCGAACAGCGCTTCGGCGTGAACAGCAAAGCGACGCATCCAATCAAGCTTGTACGCGAACTTCTCCGTCCCCACTGGGTTGCCGTTTGGTGCGTAGAGGGAGACGATGATGAGGTCGCCGATTTCGGCTTCGAGATAGCGCGCCTGATCGTCAGCCGTGTCGCCCGGCAGGGCGCGCGCACGCTCGGTTGCCTTTGCGCGCGAGAGGATCGCCACGCCGTTGAACCCCTTCTGCCCGACGATGAGAGCGTGGTAGCCCGCCTCGCGCACCTCGAGGGCAGGGAACGCCTCTTCGGTCGCTTTCAGCTCCTGCAAAAGCAGCACATCTGGCGCATGCGAGTCCCGCAACAGTTCAATAAGGTGCTTCGTGCGCGCCCGTACGCCGTTGAGGTTCCAGCTCGCGATGCGCATCCGTTCGGCCATAGTCCCATGCTCTCCGCCTCTTCCCGCTTAGTCGCTCAGCCGAAACGTGATCGGCACGGCGACGCGATCCTCTACTGCCAACCCATTCCTCTGTGCTGCAACAAAGCGCCACTGTCGCACGGCCTCCACCGCGGCATCGTCGAGCACGCGGTGACCGGAGGATCGTGCGACGTCGACCGCGATCGGGTGGCCCTCGGGCGAGACCGTGACCGCAAGCAGAACCGTGCCCTGCCAGCGGTTGCGCCGCGCTTCCCAGGGATATGCAGGCTCGGGCTTGGTGTGGATGCGCGCAGGCAGGAAGTTTCCACCGTCGCCGACTGTCGCAGCAAGACTGTCTTCACCCTCGCCCGTCCCCTGGCCCGCGCTCGGTGTCCTCGCGGCAGGTGCAGGCCCGGGGGTTGAGCCCCCGCCAGCGTGCGGGAAATGGCGCGGGGGAAGCGGCAGAGGCGGCGGCAACGGCAGCGCGGCCAGGGCAGGCGCAGCGGCTGTCGTCGCAGCATCTAACGGCGGGCTCTCCTCCGTTGCCGCAGGGGCGCTCTCTTCCTCCTCCATTGTAGCCGGCTCAGGGCGCGCGGCGTTCGAAGACGATGTCTCTCTGATCGTGCCGACAGCGTCGGTCCACAACAAAGCAAGGCCAGGTGCGGCGTCGTGGTCCATCCTCCGTCCGCCAGAGGGGCCGTGCCACAAGGCCGCCAGCACCGCAGCGTGAAT
>CALBEG010000133.1 GCA_937927455.1 uncultured Elioraea sp.
GCCTCGAGCGCAGAGAGGGCGGCATCAAGCCGCACAAGGTCTTCGCGTCCGGAACATTTCGGTAGCACAATCCCCTCGGGGCGGGCGGAGACGATGGCGGCGAGATCGGCCATCGTCAGCCCCGTCTCTAGGGCGTTGACCCGCACCCAGGCGGAAGGTGAAACGCCGCGCGTGCGCAGCCAGGCCGCTGCCATCTCGCGCGCCAGAGGCTTGCGGTCGGGACCGACCGAGTCCTCGAGATCGAGGATCACCGCCCCCGCCCCGCTCTCTCCGGCCCGCGCGAGCTTGCGTTCCGAATCCGCAGGGACGAACAGCCAGGAGCGCGCGATCATGCGGATGATGTCTCAGGCGAGCGCTTGCGCATCAGGGCCGCACGCCGGCATCGAGCGACCACCGTCTCGTCCTGCTTCATCGCCTCGTGCAGGAAGGTGACGATGCCCTCGCCTGGGCGGGAGCGGCTCTCCCGCAGGCCGACGACGGTGGTGCGCACGCGGATCGTGTCGCCGGGGAAAAGGGGGGCGGGGAAGGCCACCTCCTCGAACCCGAGATTGGCCACTGCTGTGCCGAGCGTGGTGTCGTGCACAGAAATCCCCACCATCAGCCCAAGCGTGTAGAGCGAGTTCACGATCGGCCGGCCGAAGGGAGAAGCCTTCATCGCCTCGGCATCGAGATGCAGCGCGGCAGGATTCATGGTCAGCGCGCAGAACAGAACGTTGTCGGCATCCGTCACCGTGCGTCGGATGGGATGGTCGATCACCATCCCCTCCCGGAACTCCTCGAACCAGAGCCCAGGCATCAGCGCACCCCGTTCGCCTTGGCGATGGGCTGCACGAACTGCGGCTCGGTATCCCAGGGGAACAGGATCCAGGTGTCCTGACTCACCTCGGTGACGTAGGTGTCCACCATCGGCTTGCCGGCGGGCTTGGCGTAGACGGTGGCGAGATGCGCCTTCGGCAGCAGCTCGCGCACGGCGCGCGCGGTGGTGCCGGTATCGACGAGATCATCCACGATCAGCCAGCCTGCGCCTTCTCCCGCCGCCGCCGGTGGCTTGGTGACGCGCGGCTGGCCGCGATTCATTTCCTCATAGGTGATGACGCTGACCGATTCGATCAGGCGGCAATCGAGTTCGCGGGCGACGATGGCAGCGGGGATGAGCCCCCCGCGCGTGATGGCGACGATGCCGCGCCAGACCCCGAGCGGGAGGAGCTTCCAAGCGAGCGCCTTGCCGTCGCGATGCAACTGGTCCCAGGTGACGGTGTAGAACTTGCGGCTCACGGGCTCCTCGGTGGCAGATGCGGCGCTCTAGCATGCGGCCGCCGGGGCCGGGAGAGGCATGCGGGCGGGATCGGCGTTGCGCCGCCGGCCTCCCCTCCGGCATACGCTGCGCATGGACGCCGCCCATCCTCTCATTGCAACGATCGGCCTAGGACTCGTCTATGCGCTCGCCGGCGGCACGCTCGCCGCGCTGGCGCGGCTGCCGCCGATTGTCGGCTACCTCGCCGCCGGGATCATGCTCGGGCCGCATACGCCGGGCTTCGTCGGCGACCAGGCGACAGCGCTCGAACTCGCCGAACTCGGCGTCATCCTGCTGATGTTCGGGGTCGGGCTGCATTTCTCTCCCGCCGAGCTTCTTGCGGTGCGCCGCGTCGCTCTGCCAGGAGCGATCGTGCAGATGGCGACCGCCACCGCGCTCGGCGCCGTGGTGGCGCGCCAGTGGGGCTGGCCTTGGCCCGGCGCCGTGGTGTTTGGTCTGAGCCTCTCCGTCGCGTCCACGGTGGTGCTTCTGCGCGCGCTGACCGAGCGCGGCACGCTCGCCTCGCCGCAGGGCCGCATCGCGGTCGGTTGGCTCGTCGTCGAGGACATCGTCGTCGTCGTCGCGCTCGTGCTGTTGCCGGCTGCGGCGGGGTTCCTTGGCGGCATGCCGGCTGGCCTCGCTGCGGCGAAGACAGAGGATGTGGTGTGGGCGCTCGGCCTGACCATGGGAAAGCTGGCCCTGTTCGCCGCGCTGATGGTGCCCTTCGGCCGCCGTGCCGTGCCTTGGCTTCTGGTGATGGTCGCACACCTGAAGTCGCGCGAGCTGTTCACGCTTGCCGTGCTGAGCATGGCGATCGGCATCGCCTTCCTCTCAGCCAAAGTGTTCGGGGTGAGTTTCGCCCTCGGCGCCTTCTTCGCCGGCATGGTGATGCACGGCTCAGGCATGGCAACGCGCGCGGCGGAACAATCTCTACCGTTCCGCGATGCCTTCGCCGTGCTGTTCTTCGTGGCGGTCGGGATGATGTTCGACCCGGCGACCCTGGTTGAGGACCCTCTCGCGGTAGCCGCGACGGTCGCCGTCGTCGTGCTTGGGAAATCAGCGGCGGCGATCGCGCTGATGGTGACCTTTCGCCAGCCCTCCGCCGTGGTCTGGACGGTTGCCGCCGCTCTCGCCCAGGTCGGCGAACTCACACTGGTGATGGCGGATCAGGCGTTGCGGCTCGGCCTTCTGCCCGCCGCGGGGCGCGATCTTGCGGTCGCTGCGGTGTTGATCTCGATCGCGCTGAACCCGCTTGCCTTCATCCTGGCTGCGCGGCTGGTTCGAGGCCGGGCGAGCGCGAGCCGGAGACGGGAGGAGCCTGCGGCGGCTGCCACAGGCTCCGTCACGTCATCCGACTGAGAGCCGGCCTCTGTTCAGGCAGCCGCTTTGGCCTCAGTCTCGATCACCTGGGGAGCGGCCCGGCCGATCGGGATCTGCCGCGGGCGCAGGCTCTCGGGCACCACGCGCTTCAGCGCGATGTGCAGGAGCCCGTTCTCCAGGGTTGCACCCTCAACCACGATGTGGTCGGCGAGCTCGAAGCGGCGCTCGAAGGCGCGACGGGCAATGCCGCGATGCAGGAATTGCCGCGGCTCCGCATCCTTCGGCGCCCGGCCGGTGACGACGAGGGCGTTGTCCTTCACCGTCACCTCGAGGTCGTTCTCACTGAAGCCGGCGACCGCCATGGTAAGCCGATACTGGTCGTCGCCGAGCTTCTCGATGTTGTAGGGCGGGTAGCCGGCATCCGCAGCCAGAGCTCCCTCCATCAGGCGGGAGAGCCGGTCAAACCCGATGGTGGCACGAAACAGGGGGGTAAGATCGAGGGTGTTCATCGTCGGTCCTCCTTCTTCGAAGCAAGGTCCATCCGGTCGAGCCGGCGTGAACATGCGCACAGAGCGCACCGGTCAGCCGCAGCCCGGCCGAACTGTCGAGGCCCCGAAGGCGCCACGACCGATCAAGAGCTAGGCAACCAATGCGATCTTTTCAACCCCCGACACCGGTCCCAGCTGGGACCCGGCTCACTTCTTCTTCTTCGCAGGCTGGCCCTTGGCGGGTGCAGCTGCGGCAGCCGGTGCCTTGCCGCCTTTGTTGACAGTGGCGGCCGCCTTGATGTTCATCTTCGAGAGATCAACCGCAAAGCGCTTGTTGAACTTCGACACCTGACCGGTTGCCTCCATCACCACGCGCTGCTGCCCTGTCCAGGCCGGGTGCGACTTCGGGTCGATGTCAAGGCGCAGTGTGTCGCCGGGCTTGCCCCAAGTTGAGCGGGTGACAAAGGAGGAGCCGTCCGTCATCACGACGGTGATTTCATGGTAATCGGGATGGATGTCCTTCTTCATCAGCCGCGCCCCTTGCAAGATGTACCGCGGCGATGGCGTCCGCCGCGCAAGGCGGGCGCAATAGCGGAAGCGGGGCAGCGGCGCAACTCCGCAACCCAGCGGAGGACGGCGGCGGCAGGCGGCACCGGGGTTGCACCAAATGCCCCACAGGACGGCAGGCTCAGGCCATGAGCAGCATCACGCGAATCGGCGTTGTCACCACCGGCGGGGACTGCGCCGGCCTCAACGCCGCCATCCGCGCCGTCACCATCCGAGCCACCCGGGGCTATCGGGTGGAGGTGTTCGGCATCCTGCAGGGCACGCTCGGGCTGATGGAAGACCCGCCCCGCGCCATTCCGCTCAATGGGCAGACGAACGACACCGCGCTGCTGCGCGCGGGCGGCACCATCCTGGGCAGCGTCAATCGCGGCAACCCGTTCCGCTTCCCGGTCGAAGGCGGCGGGGAGGAGGACCGCTCCGCCTTGGTGCTGCGCGGGGTGGAACGGCTCGGGCTCGATGCCATCATCGGCATCGGCGGCGACGGGTCGATGCGCATCATGCATCGGCTGATGCAGGTTGGACGGTTTCCGTTCGTCGGCATCCCGAAGACGATCGACAATGACCTCGCCGCCACGGAATACGCCATCGGCCACCACACGGCAGTCGAGGTGGCGATGGAGGCGCTCGATCGCCTGCAGCCGACCGCAGCCAGCCACAACCGCATCATGGTGCTGGAGGTGATGGGCCGGGATGCTGGCCACATCGCCCTCTCCGCCGGTGTGGCGGGTGGGGCAGACGTAATCCTGATCCCCGAGATTCCGTGGCGGCTCGAAGTGGTGGCCCGCGCCATCCTCGATCTGCGCGCGCGGGGGAGGAACTTCGCCCTCGTCGTGGTCGCCGAGGCCGTTCCCTCGCCGGAAGGTGAGACGGTGCTCGCTGGGCCCTCGGCGGCGGGGGCGATGCCGCGGCTCGGCGGCGTGGGCGCGAGGATCGCCGCCGCGCTCGAGCGCGCCACTGGGGCTGAAGCGCGCGTCACCGTGCTCGGCCATGTGCAGCGCGGCGGCTCTCCCGGCACGCTCGACCGCCTGATCGCCTCCTCCATGGGCGTGCATGCAGTCGATCTTGCAATGAGCGGGCAGTTCGGGCGCATCGTGGTCTGGCGCGAGGGCCGGGTGGGGGATGCGCCCGTGGAGACCGCTGCCCAGCCCGCCCGCCCGGTCGACCCGCGAGGCGATCTCGTCCGCGTGGCGCGCGGTTTGGGGATTTGTTTCGGCGATTCGTGACGATGCCGCGGCCGCCGCGTTGCCGTGCTCAGCCAGCTTTGGCCACCGCCCGCTTCGCCATCACGCCGATGAGGTGGGCACGGTACTCGCGCGAGGCATGGATGTCGGTGTTGAGGTGCTCAGCCGGCGTGGTGATTCCCTCCAAAGCCTCGGGCGACCACGACTTGGCCAGCGCCTCTTCCATCGCTGCGTGGCGGAACACGCCGTTCGCACCGGCGCCCGTGACCGCCACGCGTACGCCCATCGGCCCCTTGGCCACGAACACGCCCACCATGGCGTAGCGCGAGGCAGGGTTGGGGAACTTCACGTAGGCTGCTTTCTCGGGGATCGGGAAGTCGACCGCAGTGACGATCTCGTCGGGCTCGAGGGCGGTGGCGAACAAACCGGTGAAGAAATCATCCGCCGCGATGCTGCGGCGGGAAGTGTTCACGGTCGCGCCCAGGGCCAGCACGGCAGCCGGATAGTCGGCCGTTGGGTCGTGATGGGCGATCGACCCGCCAATCGTGCCGCGGTTGCGCACCTGCGCATCCCCGATATGCGAGGCAAGCTCGGCGAGTGCCGGGATCGCCTGCCTCACCTCCGCCGAGGCGGCGACGGCCGCATGCGTGGTGCGTCCCTTCACCGTCACCGTCGTTGCGGTGACGGAAATACCGACCAGGTCCGGGATCGCACCGAGATCAATCAGAGCCGACGGCCGCGCCAGCCTCTGCTTCAGCACGGGGATCAGGCTCATACCACCGGAGATGAGCTTCGCCTCCGGGTCAGCAGCCAGCAACTTGGCCGCTTCCGCCACACTGGCCGGGCGGTGGTAGGCAAACTCATACATCGCGTGCTCTCCCCTTCCCTCACTCAGCCGCGAGGCGCTGCCGGCCCGCGTCGAGGATGCGCCAGATCCTCTGCGAGGTCGCCGGCATGTCGATGTGACGCACGCCGTAATCGCGCAACGCATCGACCACCGCACCGATTACAGCCGGCGGCGCGCCGATCGCGCCCACCTCGCCGCAGCCTTTCACGCCGAGCGGATTGTGCGTGCACATCGTCACCGCGGTGCCGACCTGAATGCACGGCACATCATCGGCCCGCGGCATGGTGTAGTCCATCATGCTGCCAGAGAGGAGCTGTCCGGCCTCGTCATACACGCAGGTTTCGAGCAGCGCCTGCCCGATGCCCTGCGCCACACCGCCCTGCACCTGGCCTTCGACGATCATCGGATTGATCACCCGCCCCACATCGTCAACGGCGGTGAAGTTCACCACCTCCACCTCGCCCGTCTCCGGGTCGATCTCCACCTCACAGATGTGGCAACCGGCGGGGAAGGTGAAGTTTTTCGGATCGTAGAACGCGGTCTCCTCGAGGCCGGGCTCAAGCTCCTCGATCGGGTAGTTGTGCGGTACGTAAGCGGCGAGACTCACTTCGGCGAAGGACTTCACCCGGTCGGTTCCGGCCACTCGGAACATGCCGTCCTTGAAATCGATGTCCTCGACGGAAGCCTCGAGCAGATGGGCGGCGATGCGCTTCGCCTTCGCGATGATCTTGTCGGAGGCTCTGACGATCGCTGAACCACCCACGGCGAGCGAACGCGACCCGTAGGTTCCCATGCCGAAGGGAACCTTGGCGGTGTCGCCATGCACGATTTCAACCTGGCTCATCGGCACCCCGAAACGATCGGCGATGAGCTGGGCGAAAGTGGTCTCATGGCCCTGGCCGTGGCTGTGCGTGCCGGTGAACACCGTGATGCTGCCCGTCGGGTTGACTCGGATGTTTGCAACTTCATACAGGCCCGCGCGCGCGCCAAGCGAGCCCACCACCGCGGAGGGCGCGATGCCGCAGGCCTCGATGTAGGTGGAAATGCCGATGCCGCGCAGCTTGCCGCGGCGGGCGGCCTCTGCCCGGCGCTGTTCGAAAGTGTCCCAGTTGGCAGCCTTCAGAGCCTCGTCCAGCGTGCGGTGATAGTCGCCGCTGTCGTATTGCAGCGCAACCGGCGTCTGATAGGGGAACGCATCCTTCGGGATGAAGTTGCGCCGGCGGATCTCAACGCGGTCGATTCCCATCTCCAGGGCGGCGATATCGACCAGTCGCTCGAGCAGGAAGGTCGCTTCCGGCCGCCCCGCGCCGCGATAGGCATCGACGGGAACGGTGTTGGTGAAGACGGCTTTCACCTCTGCGTAGATCGCGGGCGTGGTGTACACGCCGGCGAGCAGGGTGGCGTAGAGATAGGTCGGCACGCACGGCGCGAAGGTCGACAGATAGGCACCCATGTTGGCAAGCGTACGCACACGGAGTGCGAGAAACCGCCCCTGATCGTCGAGCGCAAGTTCGGCCTCGGTGACGTGATCCCGTCCATGCGCATCCGACGTGAAGGACTCGGTGCGGTCCGCCGTCCACTTCACCGGTCGCTTCAGCTTGCCCGCCGCCCAGGTGACGATCGCCTCTTCGGCGTAATGGTAGATTTTCGAGCCGAACCCGCCACCGACATCGGGAGCGACGACGCGAAGCTTGTGCTCGGGGATGTTGAGCACGAAGGCGCCCATCAGGAGGCGGATCACGTGCGGGTTCTGGCTCGTCGTCCACAACGTGTAGTCGCCCGTCGCGGCATCGTACTCACCGACCGCGCAACGGGGCTCCATCGCATTCGGAATCAGACGGTTGTTGACGAGCTCGAGCCTCGCAACTTTGCAGGCTTTAGCGAAAGCGGCATCCACCGCCGCCTTGTCGCCCAAGTGCCAGTCGTAGCAGACGTTGCCCGGAACATCATCGTGCACGGACGGCGCGCCGGGCTGGAGCGCCGCCTCCATGGTGGCCGCCGCCGGCAGCACCTCCCACTCGATGGCAATCCGCTCAGCCGCGTCGCGCGCCTGTGCCTTCGTTTCTGCGATCACCACCGCCACTGGATCACCCACGTGGCGCACCTTGCCGATGGCGAGCACCGGGTGAGGCGGTTCCGCCATCGGCGTTCCGTCCTTGTTCTTCACCTGCCAGCCGCACGGCAGCCCGCCGATCTTCTCGGCCGCCATATCCGCCCCGGTAAAGACCGCGATCACCCCTGGCGCGGATCGCGCAGCGCTGATGTCGATGCCGCGGATCCGCGCATGCGCATGCGGGCTGCGAACGATCACCGCGTATGCCTGATGCGGGCGGTTGATGTCGTCCGTGTAGGTGCCGCGACCGGAAAGGAAGCGGAGGTCCTCGCGCCTGCGCACACTTGCGCCAATACCCTCGTATCCCATGGACGGTCTCCCTCCGTTCATTCGTGACAGCGATCGATCGCCCCGCCTTCCGTCATTGTTGGCGCGCCCCGCGGGCGCGCTGGCCGCCTGGTCACTCGGCTGCCCGGGGAAGTTCCTTCGCCTTACCGTGCATCACCACCTGGGCGGCGGCGATGGCGCGGACGATGTTGTGGTAACCGGTGCAGCGGCAGAGGTTGCCTTCCAAGCCTTCCCGGATCTCGCGGTCCGAGAGCCCCTGCGGGTTTCGCTGCACGAGGTCGATGGCGCTCATCACCATGCCTGGCGTGCAGAAGCCGCACTGGAGCGCGTGGTATTCGCGAAACGCCTCCTGCATGGGGTGCAGCGTGCCATCGGGCGCCGCAAGTCCTTCAATGGTCAGCACCTCCGCACCTTCGCACTGCACGGCGAGGATGGTGCAAGACTTCACCGACGCCCCGTTCACATGCACCACACAGGCGCCGCACTGGCTGGTGTCACAGCCAACATGCGTCCCGGTAAGCCGAAGCTGCTCGCGCAGCATTTCCACGAGCAGCGTGCGGTTCTCCACCTCCACGCTCACAGGCTTGCCGTTCACGGTCAGCGAGACCTTCGGCATGCGGCGTCTCCCCTCTTCGCTGTCGCGGCCATGGCGCTGCGGCCACCCTCCGTTCACTGGGGAGTGTCGCCAGCGGAAGCAAGTGGCGTCAAGCGGCGTGCGCGTGGGCGGGCAAATCGTGGAGATGACAGGCGGCGACCTGGCCGGGCCCGACCGCCTTGAGCACCGGCTCCTCAACCCGGCAGCGGTCGAAGGCGCGCGGGCAGCGGGTGTGAAAGCGGCAGCCGGGAGGTGGGCGGATGGGGCTTGGTACGTCGCCCGACAGGATGATTCGGTTGCGCCGCACGGTCGGGTCCGGCACCGGAACGGCCGACAGCAATGCCTCGGTGTAGGGATGTTTGGGGGCAGAGAACAGCGTCCGCTTCTCCGCAATCTCGACGATCTTGCCGAGATACATCACCGCGACCCGATGGGTGAGGTGCTCGACGATGGCGAGGTCGTGGCTGATAAA
>CALBEG010000134.1 GCA_937927455.1 uncultured Elioraea sp.
ATCGGGGGGAAGCCTTCCCGCTGCGTCTGGTGCCCCATCTTCACCACCGGTGGTCACACAGGCCGAGACAAGGGATGTGCCGGCGATCAGCAGCACCGACCTTCTGCCGAACAGGACGCCCCATGGGCGAGGCAGGGCCGCAGACGACGCCATGGCGATCTCATCCTCCCTTCTCTCGGGACCGAACGATGTCGTCCCAACCGTAGACGCCACCGCCTTAACTCGGGGTTACCCGATGGCGGCGGGCGCTAGCCCTCGCGCCGCATGAAGGCCCAGATCAAAATCGCAGCGGCGACCGACACGTTCAGGCTCTCCACCCGGCCCGACCCCGGGATGGTGACCCGCGCTGCACAAGCGGAGAGAGTCTCGGCTGCCGGGCCTTCCTCCTCATTCCCAAGGACAAGCGCGATCGGCCGGTCCTTCGGAAGCCGATCCGGCGACTCGCCGCCCGACGCCACCGCGGCGACCGTCAGAAACCCCTCGCCGATCGCGGCCAGAGCCGGGGCAAGCGGGGCGGCGCGGTACAGGGTGAGATGCTCGAGCCCGCCCTCGGCGATACGGTGCGCGGAGTCGGAGGGCCCACACTGCTTGGGGTGCGACGACAGCACCATCCGATCCAGCCCGAAGAAAGCCGCAGTGCGGGCGATCGCACCGAGGTTGTGGCTGTTGCCGATGCCGTCCAGCACAAGAAGCAACGGCAAACGGTCGCGCGCGGCGACCACCGCAGCCGGGTCGAAAGCCGGGATCGCCTTCGGCCGCGCCACCGCGACGATGCCGCCGTGATGCGTGGTGCCGGCAATGCGGTCGAGTTCGGCGCGCGGGACCATGCGGTAGGGCCTGCGCGCCTGGGCCAACAGCTTGCAGAAAGGGGCAGCCCGCTCGCGCAGGGCCTCCTCGTAGAACAGGCGTTCCACCCGCTGCGGGGCGCGCGCAAACAGGGCAGAGACGGCGGCAAGCCCGGCAATGCGCACAAGGTCTCGCTCCTCCTCGCGCTGAGGAGGGGCCAAACCCGGCGCGGCGCGGCGTCGCTCTCCCCCCGGGTGTGATGGGCTTGGCCGATCACGGCGGGCGCGGTCGCGCGCAGGCGGGCCAGGGGGGCGCATGGCGCGCTGCATGCCCAACGGAACGGCGGCCGGCAAGCCCCGGGATGGACGGCGCCCCCGCCCGCGCCCTAGCCTTCATTCAGCCGTGGACATCGCCTCCATCCCGCTTCCCCCCCACGGACCGAAGCCCGAGCGGATCGCCCGACCCCGCCCGGCCGCCTCCCTTGTGCTGGTGCGCGAGACCGAAGACGGCCCCGCCGTGCTGATGGGCCAGAGGCGCGGCAGCGCCCGGTTCATGCCGAACCGGCTCGTGTTCCCGGGCGGCGCGGTCGATCGGGCCGATCACGCCGTGCGCTTCGCCGCCCCGCTGCCCGCCCGCCTCGCTGCCGCCTTCGGCCGCGCTGCCGCCGCCCTCGCCGCCGCTGCCATCCGCGAGACCTTCGAGGAGACGGGGCTGCGGCTCGCCGGCCCCGCCCCTCCCGGTGCGCGCTCGCCCGGCCGCGGCGTCTGGGCCGCCTTCCGCGGCGGTGGCATGTTGCCCGACCCCTCTGCCCTGGTGCCACTCTGCCGGCTGATCACGCCGACCTTCATGCCGATCCGGTTCGACGCCCGCTTCTTCGCCGCCCCTGCCGAGGCGGCGCAGGGCCGGCTGACTGGCAGCGGCGAACTGTCCAATCTGCGATGGATCCCGCTTGCGCAGACGAGCGGGCTTGATCTCGCTGTGCCGCAGCGGGTGGTGCTGGCGGAACTCTCGGCCTGGCTTGAGGCCGGCCGTCCCGACAGGGCGGAGGCCCCACTGTGGCGCGAAATCGGCGACCGCCTCGTGCGCACGCCCAGTCTGGCCGCAGACGCCAAGCCCTAGCGCGCGATGCGCCCAGGCGCGAGACGCCCTTCCGCCTCCAGCTTGGCAAGATGGGCAGCGAGCGTGCGCCGCGCCGCCCAGACCAGGCGGTCGTCCAGCCCCGGATAGAGCCGGGCAAGCAGGGTGTCGAGACTTTCTGCCCCGGCCGCCACCGCGTCCACGATCTGGGTTTCGCGCGCCTGGCGATGGGCCAAGAGGGCGCGCACAAGCCCGTGCGCCTCGTCCACCGCTGGCCCGTGCCCGCACAGATAGAGCCCCTCGTCCCGCTCGAGCAGGCGCGCAAGGCTCGCCATGTAGGCCGCCATGTCGCCATCGGGCGGGATGACCACCGACGTCGACCAGCCCATCACATGATCGCCGGAAAACAGGATACCCCTCTGCTCGAGCGCGAAGCAGAGATGGTCCGAAGCGTGGCCCGGCGTGTGGAGAGCGAGGAGGCGCCACCCGGGCCCCTCGACCGAGTCGCCGTCGCGAAGCGGAATGTCGGGAACGGGAAGAGGCGTGCTCGCCGTCTCGGGAGGGGGCCCGCCCCAGGCCGCGATCGGCGCCTCGAGAGCACGCGCGAGGGCCACGGCACCCGTCGCGTGGTCGCGGTGGTGGTGGGAAACGATGACGTGCGTCACCCGCTCGCCCGCCACAGCGGCGAGGATGGCATGGCGGTGATCGGCATCGTCGGGGCCGGGATCGATGATCGCCACCTCACCTCGACCGACCAGCCAGGTGTTCGTGCCGTGATACGTGTAGGGGCTCGGGTTGCGGGCGACGAGGCGGCGAATGCCCGGGATCACCTCGAGAGGTGTGCCGTAGGGGGGTGGGGGTTCGGAGAGGAAGGTCGGGCGCATGGCGCGATCCTGCCGCAGCTGAGGCGCAGGCGCAGCGGCGGCGTGCGCTTCCTCACACCGGTCGGGCCCCTCAGCCGGCGAGCATAGCAGCGGTGGAACTTAAGTCTTTCCTCACGCATCCGGCCACAGATCGGTTCAGAAACGGATGGCCATGCTGCGCCTTGTGACTCCCGCCCTGTTCGTCCTGCTCGCCATCGCCGTGCTTGCCGCGGCCGTGCTCAAGAGCGAGGAACGCTCAGCGCCGGGGGCGGCGTTCGTGCGGGTTCTGGCTGGCGGCTGAGGCGGGGCCGGAGAACCGCGACTGTGCTCCGCTGTGCTTTGGTCCGGGGCTCCGACCAGAGTGGTGGAAGAGCCCGCACCGCGCATGGCCCTGCGCTGTAGCGGCGGGCCGATGGCACTTCCCCCCTTTTGCGCAGGGACCGCCTCGCCAGCGGCCGACAACACCTCACGCCTGACCGCAACCACCCGGCCAACAGCCACCCGGGCGCGCGGCGATCACGTGGGCGGGGTGGGGGGCAGGCGGAGCCGGATCCGCTCCACCCGACCCCGGCGACACTTCAGCCCTCCTCGGAGAGCCGTGCCGCCGTGCCGCGCATGCCGATCATGGCGAGGAACTCGCGGCGGGTGGCGGCGTCGTCGCGGAAGGCGCCCAGCATGCGCGAGGTCACCATCGACACGCCCGGCTTGTGGATGCCGCGCGTCGTCATGCACTGGTGCGCGGCCTCGATCACCACCGCCACCCCCTTGGGCTGCAGCACGTCGTTGATCGTGTTGGCGATCTGCGCGGTGAGCTTCTCCTGGATTTGCAGCCTCTTGGCGTAGGCCTCAACGACGCGGGCAAGCTTGGAGATGCCGACCACCCGCTTGTGCGGCAGATAGGCGACGTGAACGCGCCCGATGATCGGCACCATGTGGTGCTCGCAGTGACTCTCAAGCCGGATGTCGCGCAGGAGAACCATCTCGTCGTAGCCGTCCGTCTCCTCGAAAGTGCGCGCGAGGAGCTCGACGGGGTCGATCTCGTAGCCGGCGAAGAATTCCTCAAAGGCGCGCACAACACGCGCCGGGGTGTCGACCAGCCCTTCGCGGTCCGGGTCATCGCCCGCCCACAGCAGCAGCGTGCGCACGGCTGCCTCGGCCTCCTCCCGAGTCGGGCGGCGGCGGCTGAGAGGAGCCTCGGCGAGCGGGGCGGGGGTCTTCACGTTCATTCTTCTACCTCACGGCACTGGGTTGGCGGGATATCCGTTCTTGTCGTTCTCAAGCCCGGTGCCCCGAGCGTGGGCCCGAACCGACACTGAGAAGCTTGGGTTCCTGACCAGAGAGGTCAACTTAACCCTCGCGCGAGCGTGAGCGTCAGAGACCGGCGCAAGGGTCGCGGCCGTCCCGCGCCGCCAACAGGTCTTCCGCCGCGCGGAGAAGCGCGAGCCGCCCGGCAAGCGGCAGACCCGCCGGTTCGACGTGGTCGAGCCCGGGGATGAGGTGGAGTCGCACGCGCGGCAGGCGCTGGGCCAAGCGCAGGCTCTCCGTCCAGGGGATCACGGGGTCGGCCTCGCCATGAATGAGGATTGTGCAGACGGCGAGGCGTTCGAGCGGCACGCCGACGAGGGAAAGGGTGGCGAGCTCAGCACGGATCGGTGCGGGCAAGGCGGCAACGCGGGCGGGAATCGCCTCCGGGTCGCGCTCCTCAGCAAGGGCAAGCACTGCTGCTGCCCCGGGGCCAGGTGGTGGGCCCGGCATGGGAAACCCGCGCAAGCGGGCATCCGCTGCCGCACGCAACCAGAACGCCTCGCGCGGATCAGGCAGGTTGTCCGCGTTGGCGAGTAAGAACAACCACAGCGCCTCGGGGCGCGGCCGGCCGAAACGCCACACCACGCCGTCGCGATGAGCGCCGCTGATGAGGAAGGTGAGGAACGCCTCGGGGTCGTGATAGGCACCGAGGGTGGTGACGAAATCAAGCCGGCCCTCAACCTCGGGGCGAAGCGCGGCGAGAATGGCAGGGCCCGCAGCGTAGGAAATGGCAGCAAGCCCCGCCGGGCCAGGATGGTTCGGCAAGGCGAGGATCGCAGAGGCGATTGCCTCGGCGTCAGATGCGGACACCGCAAGCCGGCGCGCTGACGGTAGATCGGGCACGAGCACGACAAACCCCGCCCTGGCCAGGGTCTGCGCCAAGGACACGAGCCGCGCGTCGCGCCGCCCGGCCTCGGATAGGCCGGGCACGAGAACGAGCCGCGCGCGCGCCTCCGCCCCAGGGCCAGGCCGCCAGAGATCGGCCTCTGTGCCGGGCACTGGCCAGGGCGTGAGGGTCGGCGATGGAGTCGCGTCTTTGAGGGCCGAAGGGGCTGGCCCCGCCTCGATGTCGGCGAGGAGAAGCGCCGCCTCGCTGCACCCGGCCAACGCCAGCGCGAGGCTTAGCGCACAAAGACCACGACGGATTCGAGATGCGGTGCCCACAAGAATTGGTCGATGGGGACGGCACGGACCGCGCGCCAGCCCCCGGAGGCGAGACTCCGCCCGTCGCGCGCCAGCGCGGCCGGGTTGCAGGAGACGGAGACAAGACGGCGCAGGGAGGCCGGAGCCGCGGCCAACGCCTGCGCCTGGACCTTCGCCCCCTCGCGCGGCGGGTCGAGCACCACGGCGTCGAGGCGGGCGAGGTCGGCCCCGGCAAGGGGGCGAAGCGAGAGATCCCGCCTCTCGACGGTGATGCGGGAGGCAAGCCCGGCCCGGCGCACGGCAGTCACGAGGGCTGCCGCCGCCGCTTCGTCCCCTTCGACGGCCATCACGCGGAAGCGCTTGGCGAGCGGAAGGGTGAACGTGCCGATGCCGGCGTAGAGGTCGGCCACGCGCGCATCCTCCGGCAGA
>CALBEG010000135.1 GCA_937927455.1 uncultured Elioraea sp.
GTGTTCCGCACGCCGCGCCTCTCGGTCGGCTTCTTCGCGCAGCACCAGGAGGAGGAGCTGAACGGCAGCGAGAGGCCGATCGATCACATGGCGCGCGCCCTGCCGCGGGCCGCGCCGGCCGAGGTTCGCGCCCAGCTCGCCCGTTTCGGCCTCGATGCAGATCGGGCCGAAACACCTGTCGCTGCGCTCTCAGGCGGCGAGAAGGCGCGGCTTCTGCTCGCGCTCGCCACGCGGCACGCCCCGCAGCTCCTGATCCTCGACGAACCGACGAACCATCTCGACCTCGATGCGCGCGAGGCGCTGATCAGGGCTCTCGCCGAGTATGAGGGCGCGGTGGTGCTGATCACGCACGACCCGCATGTCGTCGAACTCGTTGCGGGCCGGCTGCTGCTGGTTGCCGACGGCATGGTGCGACCCTTCGAGGGCGATCTCGATGACTACCGCGCCTTCGTCACGGAGCAGGAACGGACTGCAGAGCGCGAGGGACCAGCCATAACTCGGGCAGAGGAGCGACGGCGGAGGGCAGAGGCCCGCGCCGCGGTGGCCCCGTTGCGCAAGCGTGTCATCGCCCTCGAGGCCGAGATCGCGCACCTTTCCGCCGAGCAATCGCGCCTCGAGGCGGCGCTCGCCGACCCCGCCCTCTACGCCGATGGCGGCAACGCGGCGAAGATCGCGGCGCACGGCGCGCGGCTTGCCGAGGTGCGACGCTTGCTCGCCGCCGCGGAGGAGGAATGGCTCAGCGCCTCGGAGGCGCTGGAGGCTGCCGCGCAAGCGTGAGCCGTGCGAGGCGATCGAATTCGGCGACACTCAACGTCTCCGCCCGACGGTCGCCCGCAATCTTCGCCTCGACAAGCAGCGCCTCTGCCTCGCCGAGACCCCTCAGCGCGGTGCGCAACATCTTGCGGCGCTGCCCGAAGGCCGCTGCGGTGACCTTTTCCATCGCCGCGAACAGATCGCGCCCGGGTTGATCCCTGCACGGAACGAGGCGGACCAGGGCGGAATCGACCTTCGGCGGCGGGGTGAAGGCGCGGGCTGGCAGGCGAAGCACGATGCGCGCATCTGCCACCCATTGCACGAGCACGGCGAGGCGTCCGTAGGCGCTGGCGCCGGGGCTCGCCGTGATCCGCTCCGCCACCTCCGCCTGAAACATCAGGGTGAGGCTCTCATAGGCGGCGATCTCGCGCAGCCAGCCGACCAGAAGCGGGGTGGCGATGTTGTAAGGCAGATTGGCGACGATGGCGCGCGGAGGGGGGATGAGCCCGGCAGCCTGCACGGTCAGCGCATCGGCCTCGATCACGCGAAGCCGCCCTGCGCTCTCCGCCACCAGCTCTGCCAGCGCGGCGACGCAACGCGGGTCGCGCTCGATCGCCGTCACGCTCGCCGCCCCCGCGTCGAGGAGAGCGCGCGTCAACCCCCCGGGCCCAGGCCCGATCTCGATGACATGTTGTCCGTCGAGGGATCCTGCTTCGCGCACGATGCGCGCAAGCAGGTTGGGATCGAGCAGGAAATGCTGGCCGAGCGCCTTGCGCGCGGCGAGCCCGTGTTCCGCGATGACCGCGCTGAGCGGGCGTCGTGCGCTCACGCCGCGCGGGCGAGGCGCCGCCGGGCGGCGATCTCGGCGGCGAGGCGAAGGGCGGCGATTAGGCTCGAGGGGTCGGCCTTGCCCTGGCCTGCAATGTCGTAGGCGGTGCCGTGATCGGGGCTCGTGCGCACGATGGGAAGTCCGAGAGTGACGTTCACCGTGCCCGAGAAGTCGAGCGTCTTCACCGGGATCAGCGCCTGGTCGTGGTACATGCAGAGGGCAGCATCGAAGCCTTGCCGCGCGCGGTCGTGGAACAGGCTGTCCGCCGCGTGCGGGCCGCTGACCTCGAGACCCATCCCGCGCAAAGTCGCGATGGCGGGGCGGATGACGCGCTCCTCTTCGTCCCCGATCGTGCCGCCTTCACCCGCATGCGGATTGAGGCCGGCAACAGCGAGGCGCGGCCGGGCGAGGCCGAAATCGGTCGCGAGAGCGGCGGCGACGACGCGTCCCACGGTGATGATCCGTTCCGTTGTCAGGGCGCGTGGCACTGCGGCGAGCGGGATGTGCACGGTGACGGGCACGACGCGCAGCCGCGGTGAGGCGAGCATCATCACGGGCTCCCCGCCACCCGCGAGCTCCGCGAGCCAGGAGGTGTGGCCAGCATGCGGCAGACCGGCATCGAAGAGCGTGGTCTTGGCGATCGGGTTGGTGACGATGCCCGCCACGTCTCCCGCACGGGCAAGTGCGACGGCGCGGCGGATCGCGCCAAGGATGGCGGGCCCGTGCGCCGGGTCGGGGTGGCCCGGCCGCACAGGAGTCGGCAGCGGGGTGGGCAGCACCGGCAGCGCGCGCTGAAACAGGGCGGCGGCCTCCGCGACGGACGCCACCGCGCGGGCCGGAACATTCCGCCCGAGTGCGCCGGCAAGGGCGGCGAGCCGCGCCGGATCGTCGATCGCGACGAAGGTTGGGCCCTGGTCGCGCAGGGCCTGCCAGGCAGCGAGCGCGATCTCGCCGCCGATCCCGGCCGGGTCGCCCATGGTGAGGGCGAGCACGGTCATGAGCGGAACTCGATGTCGGCCCTGCGGCGCAGGTCGCGCATCATCTGCCGCGACAACAGATCGATGCGCTCGCGCAGGATCGTCTCCGCCACCGCCTCGGGGGTGGGGATGGCAAGGTTCTCCTGCCGGCGGTTGCAGACCATGAACAGCACGATGCCGTCGGGAGCGATCAGCGGCTCGCTTGGCCGGCCCGGCGAGAGCCCCGCCAGGATCCGCTGCAGTTCGCCCGGCTGCTGGTCGAGCCGGAGGTCGCCCGGAGGCAGGGTGAGACGAGCGCCCGCAGTTTGCGCCGCGCGCTCGAACGCCTCGCAGCCCCGCGCCGTGTCCGAAATCCGTCGTGCGCTCTCGAGGGTACGGATCTGCTGCGGGGTCGGCGCGCGCGGGTCGAGCACGGTGTCGAAGGGCAGGAATGCCTGGCGCAGAGTGAGCAGGGTGGC
Organism: uncultured Elioraea sp.; assembly: GCA_937927455.1. GTDB lineage: Bacteria > Pseudomonadota > Alphaproteobacteria > Acetobacterales > Acetobacteraceae > Elioraea. The sequence continues at coordinate 3,018 of CALBEG010000135.1, forward strand.
GAGATCGCGGCCGACTTCGCGCCTCGCCCTGAGCGTCACCACCGTGTAGCCGCCGGCCGTGCGGATCGGCAGCGAAACGGCTCCGACCGGCATCTGTTGCAGCACGGCTTCCACCTCCGGCTCGAGCTGGCCCAGCCGGACCCATCCGAGATCACCCCCCTCCTCGGCCGTCAGCGCCTGGCTGAACTGGGCAGCGACGGCGGCGAAGGGGGCGCCGCGGCGAAGCTGGTCGATCAGATCGGCCGCCGTTCGTTCCGCCTCCCGCTCCTGGGAGGGGTCGTCGACCGCGATGAAAATCTCCGAGACCAGGAACTCTGGCTGGCCAGTCGCCGCCTCGATCTCGCGCAGGCGCTCGCGCACCTGGTCGCGGTCGATCTCAGCCTGGGCACCGAGTTCGGCCCGCACCAGTTTCGCCCACGCGATGGTGGCGCGCACCTGCGCGTGCAGCGCGCGCATGTCGATGCCCTGGCGGGCAAGGTTGGCGCGCAAGGCTCCTTCAGGAAGGCGATTCTGCCGCTCGATACGCGCGATCGCACTCGCCACCTCGGCATCCGTGACGGGGATCCGTCTCCGTACTGCCTCTTGCAGGCGAAGCCGCTCATCAACCAGAAGGCGGCGCACCTGCGGCGTGAGGCGCTCAAGCACCTCCGGCGTGAGCGGTAGGCCGGCGGTGGCGGCGAACAGGCGACGACGCGATTCCACATCGAAGGTGGTGATGATGTCGCCATTCACCACCGCGACGATGCCGGCCGATTGCGCCGCGGCGGCCGGTGCCGTAACGATTAGCGGGAGCGCGGCGGCGAAGCTGAGGACGAGACGTCGCATAATCCGGTTGCTTAGGCGCAGGGCGCGACCGCGGCAACGGGCTCTGTCGGTCACAGGGCGGAGAAGCCGAACTCGCCCACGGTCTTGAACACGATCGTGAACAGGAGGTCCGTGCCTGATCCGTCCGAGACGCTGGACGTGCCGTCACGGGCCGAAGCGAAGCGCCGGAGGTAGGTGAGGGCGACGACGAAACACTCGTCCTCGTACCGCACGCCGCCGAAGGAGGCCACCATCTGTTCGCGCGCGAGGTCGCGTCTCCCGCCGACGAAGCCCGACCAGTGGCCGGCGATGCGCCCGCCCACGGTGCCGCCGATCTCGCGCCGGGCGGAGGGCTGCAACGCCTCGGGCTGCGCGGGAGCGGTGAGGTAGGAGACCGTGATGTAGCGCCCGAAGCCGGAGAGCGTGGTCGAGATGTCGGCAAGTTCGGTCGCCAGAGTGTCGCGCGCTAACCGGGTGCGGTAGGACAGGCTGAGGTGCTGCGAGGGAACGACGGTCAGCCGCGCGACGTAGTCGGAGCGCCTTCCCTCGAGCCCCGACCCTGCGGGGTAGAGATCGTCGGCGGCGGCACGGAAGGCCTGGCCGAACAGGCCTTCCACGCTCTGGCCCCCAGGCAAATACCAGGCCCCGCGCAGGCCCGCGTTCAGTCGCGCCCCGCCATCGAGCCGGTCGCGCCCAGGGAAACGGTTGAAGCCGAACAGCGTGGCATCGGTGAATTCGAGGTCCACACTGTCCTCGTTCGGGATGCGCGAGTTGCGTCCGCGGTTCGGACCGACCACGCCCTGCAGGATCGGCTCGATGAGCTGGCTGCCCCAGTCTCCGCCCGGGCGCAGGAACGGCCAGCGCCACGTGAGCGCGATCTGCGGCTGGATCCTGCCATCCTCGCCGGTGATCCCGCCGGGCACCGGCGTGCTCCGCGGGTCACCGCGCACGGCGTAGCCGATCAGGTCGAGATTGCCGTCGAGCGACCAGACTTGTCCGATCGGTCCCCGCCAGGGGAGCGTGTAGCGGAGGCGCGAGGCGATGCGCTGCGTGTCCGTCCCCTGCCGCCGCGCGGCGACGAAGATGCCGGCATCGGCGCGCAAGAATCCGCCGAACCGGTCAGGGTCGGTCTGGAACTCGGCGAACAGGCGCGGCAGCACAACGGGCGTGCGGCGATCATCGTCCTCGGAGCCGAGCCCCTGGAAGAAAAAGGCGTCGGCACGCAGATACCCGGTGGGCGAAAACCCCTCGATGAAGGGTGTCGAGACGAGCACGGGCAGGTTACTGAGAGAGCCCACGCGGTACCGCCGAAGGTAGGTGTTGTCAGAGGAACGCTGCAGGTCGAGCCCCGCGCGGAAAGTCTCGTTCAGAGTGAAGCGCAGCGACCCGAAAACGTGGCCGCGATGACGGTCGTCACGCGTGTCGCGCGCGGCGCTTCCCTGCAGCGTGACGAGCCCCGCGTTGAAGCGCTGGCGGTACTCGCCGAACAGGGCGGGTCCGCGGTTGCCGGTGATCATCGGCGCGATGGTGGCGTCCGCCGAAGGCGAGATCACCCAATAGTATGGTTGGCGGAAATACGGACCCAGATAGGTCGACCGGCCGAACTGCGGGACTAGAAAACCAGATTTGCGGCGTTCGGACGGGTCAGCGTGCCAGAAATACGGCACATAGAGCACCGGCACGCCGCCCAGCTGCAGCGTGGCATCGAAATACTCGACGATCTTGTCCTGCTCGTCGTGAACAACGCGGTCGGCGCGGATCTGCCACAGCGGCGGCCGCAGGGGATCGCGCGGGCAGGCCTCGCAGGTGGTGTAGACGGCGCGGCGCATGGTGGTGAGCCTTCCCTGCGAGCGAACGGCGCCCGGGGCGGCAAGCCGGCCGCCTTCGGCAAGCAGGGCGCGCAACTCCTGGATCACGCCTTCCCGCAGGTCCTCTGTGAGCTCGGCCTCTTCGGCGAACAGGACCTGCCCGTCGGGCTCCATCAGCACCACATCGCCGCGCGCAGAGGCGCGCCCGGTGCGCCGCTGGAACCTGATCTCGCGGGCGCGCAGAATCCTCTCGCCCTGCCAAGCCTCGACCCCCCCGCGCGCGATCACGAGGTCCTCGGTCTCGTCGTAGAGGACTTCCCCCGCGGTGAAGGTCACCGGTTGGCGGTCGGCCTCGGTGAGGCGCCGCGGTTGCGAGAGCGTACCGTCTGCGGCGAAGAGTGTGGCCAGGGCAACGAAGGCCCCACTGATCCGGCGCTGGGGCACTCACCCGTCCTCCAGATGCAGGAGTAGGGACACCGCCAGCATCAGCCCGACCACGGTCGGCGTCCAGGCGGCAAGGCCGATCGGCAGCGCGCCGCCGACGCCGAATTCTCCCACCACCTTGGTGAGGGTGAAGAGACTGAAGCCTGCCCCCACACCCGACGCGGCCAGAACCGCGGCGCCGCCGCGGCGCGCCGGCCGCATCGCGAAGCCAGCCGCCACCAAGGCCATGGTCGCGGCCAGCACCGGAAGCGCGAGCAGCATGTTGAACCGCAGGCGGTGACGCTGGGCCGGAAACCCCGCCTCCTCGAGCAGGCGAGCGAACCTCGGCAGATCCCAGAACGAGAGCGTGTCGGGCGGGGCGAGCCCTTCCTGCAGTCGCTCGAGGGTGAGATCGCTTGGCAGGAGCAGCGCTGGCACCGGGCCCGAGAAACGATCATTGGCAAGCACGGAGGCGTTCTCCAGGCGCCAAAAGCCCGGTTCGAGCACGGCGCGCTCCGCCTCGATGCGCCCGACCGGCCGATCATCCGGGCCGAGCCGGAAGACGGACACGCGCTCGAGCACCAGCCGCTCGCCGGACGCCTGCACGCGCGCCCCGTACAGGATGGCGCTGCCCTGCGCGACGAGGCCGCTGTCGCGCTGCTTCAGCCACAGCCCACCTCCCGTCAGGCCCAAGGGGCCCGCGCCGCCGCGCAGCAAGGTCGCATCGAGGCGGTCGGCTCGCGCGAACAGCACGGCGGAGACAGGACTGACCGTCGTGATCGCCACGATGCCGAGGGCGAGCCCTGCGAGCACCGGGAGGGCGAGAAACTGCCAGGCGGAGAGCCCGGCGGCGCGTGCGACGATCAGTTCGGAGCTGCGCGTCAGGCGCCAGAATGCGATGAGGCCGCCGATCAACACCGCAAAGGGCAGGATCTCGATGGCGAGAAACGGCAGCTTCAAGGCTGTGATCTCGGCCAGGCGGGAAAACGGCACCTCGGTTCGCCCCGCCGCCCGGCGGGTGAGTTCGATCACGTCGAGGAGCGCGACGATCGCAAGCAAGCCGGCCAGCACGGCGAGCGTCGAAGCAAGGAACACCCGTCCGACATAGAGGGGAAGGACGCGCGGCAGCCGCATGGTCACCGTCCTCAGCGCGCGGCCGCCATCCCGGCCGGGTGACGGCCCTGCCACGGCGCGAGAAGCCAGATGAGGGCGAGGATCCCAGGCAGGAGGGCATGCAGCCAGATCATCGGCACCAGCACGAGGTGCCGTGCCGCGAGATTGCCGAGCGTCACACCGGCTGCGATCAGGCCGGCACCCACCAGCACCGCGGCGCCCATCCGCCGCGCCTTGCCGAACCGGCTGAAGTCTCCGCCGAGCAGGAAGGCCAGCGCGACCAGCACGAGGGAGACGGCAACGAAAGGGCCGCTCAGCCTCTGGTGCGCCTCGGCGAGGAAGCGGCGTCGGTCGCGCTCGCCGATCTGGTCCGTCGGATCGGGGAACAGGAGCTCGCCCACGGTCCGTTCGCGCGCCTCCCGGTAGCGTTCCTCCTCGCGCATTGCCGGTGTGGCGATGGTGATCCGGTTCTCGCTGAAGCTCAGCGTTCGCACGGTGCCGGTGCGAGGCTCAAGCTCCTGGCGCGACCCGTTGATCAGCACCGCCCTGGGCGCGCCATCCTCCACCGCGAACCAGGCACGCTCGGCGAAGATGGTGGCCGGGGCGCGGGGGTCACGCGCGTCGTGCAGCAGGATGCCGCGAAACGAGCCGTCCGCTTCGCGTGTGCGCACGAACACCGTCAGCCCCTCGCCGAGGTTCGAGAACACGCCCTCCTGCAGCAGCACCGCTGCCATGCGGTGGCGAATGTCGAACTGGTATTCGCGGAACGCGCGATAGGTCTCTGGCACCACCCACAGGTTCATCGCCCACCCGATTGCGGCTACCGCGCCGGCGACGATCAGGGCCGGGCGGGCCAGCGCGAGCGGGCTGAGGCCCGCTGCGCGCATCACCACCAGTTCGCGGTCGTTCTCCAGCCGATGATAGAC
>CALBEG010000136.1 GCA_937927455.1 uncultured Elioraea sp.
CTCGAACGCCTCCGCAACGCCATCGGCTCAGGCCAGGCCAGCACTGCGCCGATGGCCGGGCTCACCGACCGCGGCGGCGGATCTGACGGCGGCCTCGCATCATTTCTCGATGCCCTGGCGCGAGGCGCGTACAGCGCCGCGGCCCCGGCTGGGCCGCAGGGGGAAGCCTGCGCACGCCTTGCCTCCTCACTGGCCCGGGAGGCGGCGGAGAACGCAGCGGAAATCGTGGAAACCGCCATCTCCGCGAACGAGATCGGCATCGTCGCCGCCCGCCTGGTTGCTCCGGCGAAGGGCGTCAGTGAAAGCGCCGCCGCGATGGCCGCTGCCACCCAGGAGATGGTGGCAACCGTCGGCAGCATCGATCAGTCGGCCCGTTCGGCGGCACAGTCTGCCGAGGAGGCGGAGGCCTCCATGCGCGCGAGCGTCGCCCAGACGCGGGCGACCATCGAGGCCATCGAAGAGCTCGCCCGCCTGGTGCAGACCAACGCGGCCGAGGTGCGCGAGCTGGGCAAAGCGTCAGAGGAGATCGGCGGCATCGTCGGGGCGATCGAGCGCATCGCGGCGCAGACCAGACTTCTGGCGCTGAACGCGACCATCGAGGCGGCGCGGGCTGGGGAGGCAGGGCGCGGCTTTGCGGTAGTGGCGAAGGAGGTGAAGACGCTGGCGCAGCAGACAGCGCACGCGACCGAGGACATCCGCCGCCGAATCGATGGCCTCCTGTCCCGCGTCGTTGCGGTGGTCGAGAGCATGAGCCGCTGCGACGAACACGCACGCGACGGGCGGGCGCGGATGGAACGGCTCGGCGACGAGGTGCTGGCGGGCGGCGAGCGCATCGTTTCCGCCACGCGCAGCATTCGCGAGATCGCGGTGGCCGTCTCACAGCAGTCGCAGGCGACGAACGAGATCGCGCAAAGCATCGGCAAGGTGGCTGCGATGGCGCGCGAAACCGCGGCCTCGGTCGAGGACATGGCGAATTCGTTCGATCGCCTCGACGCCGCGATCGGCCGTCAGCTGCAGCGCGCCGCCTCGGCCGAGTTCCCAGAAAAGGTAATCATCCTCGCCAAGGCCGACCACGTCATGTGGAAACGGCGTCTGATCGCGATGGCGTCGGGGCGGATGAAACTGCGGGCGGACGAGCTTTCCGACCACCGCTCCTGCCGGCTCGGCAAATGGTACTACGGCGAGGGCTCGAAGCCCTTCCGCTGCGAACCGGCATTCGTCGACCTGGAGGAGCCGCACCGCAAGGTGCACGAGCACGGCAAGGCGGCGGCACGGTTGTTCGCCGAGGGCCGCACCGATGAAGCCCTGGCCGAGATCGCCAGCGTCGAGGCAGCATCCGCCGAGGTGCTGCGGTTGCTTGAAGGCCTGCGCCTGCGCAGCCGGGCCCTCGTAGGGGCGAGCTGACGGTCGAGGGCAGAATCGCGAAGGCAGGATCGCGACCGCCGTCCTGAGTTGCGATGGCGGGCCCATCCCCGGATGGCATCGCCAGCCTCGATAGGGTTGGGGCCACCTCCACTGGCCGCGAGCTGGGCCGGTGAAGGGGGCTGGCGGACGACGCGTGAGTTGAACAGCCGCACGGGCCGCCCTATTCCAGCCCGACACCCTAGGCCGGCTCCCGGCCAGAAGAGCGCCCTCAGCGCAAGGCGCGGACTTGGCCTGCAGGGGCGCCCCGCCCTTCCGCATGGGGGGAGCCCTCCCAGCACAGCACCAAAGGGGCCACTGATGGCATGCCGCGGGAAAGGGTCATCCCCTCGCCCGGCCCTCGTTCCTCGCGTAAAAATAGAAGGATGATTCTCTCCGGCTCGGCAAAGCTGGCTGGCGTGCTCGGCTGGCCGGTGGCGCACTCACGCAGCCCGCGCCTGCACGGCTTCTGGCTGCACCGGTACGGCATCGACGGCGCCTATCTTCCGCTGCCCGTCCGCCCCGACCGGTTCGCCGACGCGGTACGCACCCTGCGGGATCTCGGCTTCCGCGGCGGCAATGTCACCCTCCCGCACAAGGAAGCCGCTTTCACAGTCTGTGATCGCGTCAGCCGCAGCGCCCAGCGCGCCGGTGCGGTCAACACGCTCATCTTCGAAGCCGATGGCGCCATCGTCGGCGACAACACCGATGGTTGGGGCTTCGTCGAGTCGCTTCGCTCTGCCTTACCCGACCTCACCTTCGTTGGCCGCACGGCGGTGTTGCTCGGAGCAGGGGGGGCAGCGCGCGCGATCGCTGCTGCGCTGCTCGATGAGGGTGCGCAGGTTGCCCTGGTGAACCGAACGCCCGAGCGGGCCGAGGCGCTGGCCAGGGCTTTGGGAGGCGCGATTGTGGCCCGTGCCTGGGAGGCACTGGACGCTCTCCTGCCCGCCGCCGATCTGCTGATCAACGCCACCGCCCTGGGCATGAAGGGTATGCCGTCTCCGGCTCTGCCTCTCGAGCGGCTGCCACACCGCGCCATCGTTACCGATATCGTCTACGTGCCGCGCAGAACGGGTCTTTTGCGGGCGGCGGAACGGCGCGGTCTGCGCACGGTCTGCGGACTCGGTATGCTTCTTCATCAGGCCCGGCCAGGCTTCGCTGCCTGGTTCGGCATCGACCCCGTCGTCGATGCCGAACTCGAAGCCTTCGTCTCCGCCGACATCCCCGAGATCGACGAGGGTGAGTGATCGTCATCGGGCTCACAGGCGGCATCGGCATGGGCAAGTCGACGGCGGCCAGAGTATTCCGCCGCCTGGGCGTGCCGGTGCACGACGCTGATGCCACTGTGCATGGCCTCTATGCGAAAGGCGGGGCAGGCGTGGCAGCGGTTGCCCAACTGGTGCCGGAGGCGGTGGTGGGCGGCGCGGTGTCGCGGGAGGTGCTGCGCGAACGCGCTTTGGCCGACCCGTCCCTGCTCGGTCGGCTTGAGGCGGCGATCCACCCCTTGGTGCGGCGTGAGGAGGCGCGCTTCCTCGCCACGTGCCGGCGCGCGCGCCGTCCGCTTTGCGTGCTCGACATTCCGCTGCTGTTCGAGACCGGAGCCGACCGCCGGGTCGATCTCGTCCTCGTCGTCACCGCCCCGCCGGCGGTGCAAAGGGCACGCGTGCTCGCCCGCGGTGGCATGACGGAGGATCGGTTTCGCGCCATCCTTGCCCGACAGATGTCGGATAGGGCGAAGCAAAGGCGTGCCGACATGGTTCTGCGCACGGGGCTGTCGCGCCACTTTGCCCAGGC
>CALBEG010000137.1 GCA_937927455.1 uncultured Elioraea sp.
GCGCGCTCACGCGGCACAGCAGGGTATTCACGCCCCGGCAACGGCTTTTACGATGGCAGCGAACCCTTCAAAGTCGCCACCTTCACGGAGGTTCTTGAGATCGCTCATCAGCATTATCGGGAGACGGGACAGCTCGTCGGCGTCTATCCGGAGCTGAAATTCACCCAGGCGCTCGGCCCCGCTGGTGGTATCGCCTATCTCACCGCGATGGCTGATGCGCTGCTTGCCGAACTGTCCGACCCGCGGTGGGAAGGGTTGTTCGACCGCCGCGAGGCGGTGTTCATCCAGTCCTTTATTCCAGCGGCGCTGCAATATCTGCGGCCGAAAACCAAGCTACCTCTGGTCGCCCTCACTTTCACTTTGCCAGATGGCACGGGCTTCCCACCGGTGCCGACCTGCCCAGCGACGCTGGAGGCAGCCCAGGCCCTGCGCGCGTTCGCCGACGGCATCGGCGTGAACGCCCCTGCTGCGACCGAAGCCTGCATTCGCACAGCGCAGGAAGCGGGTCTACTCGTACACGTCTATACGCTGACCGATGATCCCGAGGCGTATCGGCTCTTCTTCGGTCGCGGCGTGGACGGCGTGTTCAGCAACCATCCCGACGTCGGCGTTCGCGTGCGCAACGAACTCTTTCCCGTGCCCGAACCCGCCGCCGCCGCCCTGTTCGGTGTTGCGCTCCTCGCCCTCGGTGCGGCGCGTCGGGCTTCGGCCTGACGGCCAACGTCACTCGGCCGGGCGACGGCCGGGGAAGCGGACCCAGGGCCGCTCCCCGCGCCAAGCGGCGTCGGAGACGATCTCGGGCCCCTCGAACCAGATGGCGTAGGCTCCGTTCCGCCACGGCGCGAAGCGATCGAGCACGATCGATGCCGCACAGCGCCCGCGGACCGGCTCGAGCGAAAGGATCAGGGGCGCCCGTCCGCACCACGGCGCGACCGCGCCCTCGCGCAGCACAAGGATGGCGTTCGGCCGTTCGTCGGGGCCGATCAGGCAAGCGGTTCCATCGCACCGGATGGCGGGCGAGGGGGGGAGGCGAGGGGAGAGCGGATGGAACGGCAGGTCGCCCGCGCGCTGCCGCCATTGCGCGAGCACGAACCGATCGGCATCGGGCCGAGCCAGCAGGTGCCAGGAGCCCTCAAGCCTGAGCGCAAGCGCCCTGCCGTCGGGTGCAATGAGCACGTCGGGCTGAGGTGAAAGCACCGCCGCGAGAGGGCCGGCGGCGAGCACAACGAGGCCGAGCGGCTTGAGCACGGGGCGGGCCAGGCAGAGCAGGACGAGACCGAGCGCTGCAGCAGCCGGCGTCCAGGAGGGCGTGGCCGGCAAGGCCGGTGCGGCGAGCGGCCAGGATGAGACAGTCTCCGCCACCGCCACCACGGCCGAGATTCCCCAGCCCATCGGCGCGAGCGCGAGAGGCTCGAGGCCAAGCGGCATCAGCGCAAGGGCAAGCAAGCCCCACGGCATGATCCAGAAGCTGGTCAGCGGCACGGCGACGGCGTTCGCCACTGGCCCGTACAAGGGCACGCGCTGGAAATGGTGCGCGACGAAAGGTGCGGTTGCGGCCGAAGCGACGAGGGAGGTGAGAAGGACGGCGACAAAGCCGACAGCGAGCCGGGCAGGCAGGCCGCGCTCGCGGCGGGGGCTCAGCCAGCTTCGCCGCACCCCCTCCCACACGGCGACCAGGGCGAGAACGGCGGCGAAGCTCATCTGGAACGACGCGCCCAGCAGCGCTTCCGGCTGCAGCGTGAGCACGACAAGGGCGGCAAAAGCGAGCGCGCGCAGCGCGGAGAGCCTCCGATCAAGCAGAACGGCAAGCGCGACCAAGGCGGCCATCGCCACCGCCCGACGCATCGGCACCTGGCTTCCTGTCAGCAGCATGTAGCCGAAGCCAGCCGCCACGCCGACCACGGCGGCGACCTTCTTCGCCGAGAGATGGAGAAGGAGGGGCGGCCACAGCGCGAGGGCGAAGCGGCAGACGAGATAGGCGAGCCCGGCAACGATGCCGATGTGCAGGCCCGAGACGGCGAGCAGGTGGGCGAGCCCTGCGCGTCGGAGATCCTCCAGCACCGGCTCCGGGATCGCTTGGCGCTGTCCGGTCAACAGGGCGGCGGCAACCGACCCCTCTGTCCCGCCCAGAGCGGCAAGGACGCGCTGGATGATGGTCTGGCGCAGGGCGGCAAGGCTGGCGGAGGTTCGCGGGATGTTCGCGGATGGAAGCCGCTCGGCCGGAGCCAGCGCGAACCCCACCCCGCCGAGGCCCAAGAAGAAAGCGTGGCGCTGGAAGTCGAAGGCACCCGGGGAAGCGGGTGGCGCAGGCGGGCGGATCAGCGCCCGCACGCGCACCCTCTCTCCGGGCAAAACTTGTTCCAGGTCAGAGCGATGGAGTCTGATTCTGAGGTCACGCGGAAGCTTTGCTCCCTCCCCAAGCAGGGTTGCCCCCGTGAGCCTGACACGCCGCCCCTCCGGCAGGATGTCGACTGAGACGACCACGCCTTCAACCGTCACGGCGCGCGCCGGCAGATCAAGAAGGGGGGGCTGGGCAGCGGTGCGCAGCATGGCGGCCGAGAAGCCGGCCGTGGCGGCGAGCAGGGCGGCCGTGAGAGCGAACAGGGTCGTTCGCACAGTCAGGACGGCAAGGCCGGCGGCGATCAGCCCGGCGGCAATCGCCACCCAGGACGCGGGCTCGCGATCCAGAGCGAAGTAGAGGGCAACACCGCCGCCGAACGCGACTGCAAGCCCCATCAAGCTGGGGGTGGCCACTGCCGGCAGCACGCGACCGATCAGGCCTGACGGGCGGTCGGCCCCGAGGGTCGGAGCCGGGGGCGGAACCTGCAGCACGCTCAAGGGCCTGCAACCATCGCGTGCAGCTTACAGCGCCTTGCCTGACTATGCTAACGCCGTCGGTGGAGATGAACACCAACATGACGGTCGTCACCCGCTTCGCGCCTTCGCCCACCGGCTTCCTGCACGTCGGCGGCGCCCGCACCGCCCTCTACAACTGGCTGTTCGCCCGCCGCCACGGCGGAAGGTTTCTTTTGCGTATCGAGGATACCGATACGGCGCGCGAAGTTCCCGGCGCGGTGGACCAGATCCTGGAAAGCCTCGGCTGGCTCGGCCTCACCCCGGACGAGCCGCCTCTCTTCCAGCGCCAACGCGAGGCCCGGCACGCCGAGGTGGCGAGGGCGCTGGTCGCCGCCGGCAAGGCCTACTACGCCTATGAAACGGCGGAGGAGCTGCAGGCGATGCGCGAGCGGGCACTGAGGGAAGGCCGGCCGCCGCGCTACGATGGGGCGTGGCGCAACCGCGACCCGGCCGAGGCCCCGCCCGGCGTGCCCGGCGCTATCCGGCTCAAGGTGCCGCGCGAAGGCGAGACAGTGGTCGAAGACCTCGTGCAGGGCACGGTGCGCGTCGCCAACAGCGAACTCGACGACATGATTATCCTCCGGTCCGACGGCCGTCCCACGTACCTGCACGCCGTGGTGGTAGACGACCACGACATGGGCATCACCCATGTCATCCGCGGAGACGACCATCTGACGAACACCTTCCGCCAGTGCCAGCTCTATGACGCGCTTGGCTGGCAGCGGCCGGCCTTCGCCCACATTCCGCTGATCCACGGCCAGGACGGCGCGAAGCTCTCCAAGCGCCATGGCGCGGTGTCGGTGCTCGAGTTCCGCGACCAGGGGTATCTGCCTGAGGCGGTCGCCAACTACCTGCTCCGGCTCGGCTGGGGGCATGGCGATGTCGAGGTGATTGGCATGGCGGAGGCGGCAGCGATCTTCGACCTTGCCGATGTCGGCCGCGGGGCGGCGCGCTTTGACTACGCCAAGCTTTTGCACCTGAACGGGGTGTGGCTCAGGCGGGCGGACGACGAACGGCTGGTTGCCCAGACTCTGCCGCGACTCGAAGCCCGCCTCGGAACCGCTGCGGGTGAGGAGGTTGCCCGCCGGCTGCGCGCGCTGATGCCGGGGCTGAAGGAGAGGGCGCGCACGCTGGAGGAGCTGGCCGACTCGGCGGTGTTCCTTGCCCATCCCCTCCCGCTTCCGTTCGAGCCAAAGGCGGAGGCATTGCTGACGCCGGCGGCCTGCGCGGTGCTGGCCGAGCTGCTTGGCTCGTGGCGGGGTGTGGCTTGGCAGGCCGGGCCGCTCGAGGAGGCAGCACGCGCGTTCGCCGAGGCGCGGGGCATTAGGCTGAAGGACGTGGCGATGCCCCTGCGCGCGGCGCTGACTGGGATGACCACCTCGCCGCCGATTTTTGACGTGGCGGCGGCCTTGGGCCCTGCCGAGACCAGGGCAAGGGTCGAGGCCGCGATCGCGCGTGCCGGCCAACTCGCCTCCGGCGCAGTCGGCTCCTGACTCCCGCTGGTCAAGCGAGCGCGGACGGTCGTTGGCGATGCACCCGGGCGATCACCGACTTACCGATGAGGCCGGTCGGCCCTTCGCGCACGGCGCCGAGTTTCGCCGCCACCTGGCCGGAAGAAGCGTTGCCTGCAGCGATGTCGCTCGCCAGCCGCTTGCAGGGGATCTTCGCGCTGGCCCGGGCGAGAACAGCCCTGTGAGCCTCGGTGGCCTGGCCTTGGCCCCGGGCGCTCCGCACCGGGGCGAAGGAGAGTTGAGGGTGGGGCCGGGCTGGGAGATGCACGATCCAGGCGCGACCGATGACGCGGCCCGGTGCGGGCCCCATGGCGGCGCGCCCGCCTCCTGCCTCGCCTGCAGCGTTTCTATCGGTTATCGCCGTCCTGCCGGCATGCGGCCATGAGCGACGCGTCGCGGATTGCGCCCTGGCTTGCCCGTTGCCCGTTCGTGGCCATCCTGCGCGGCATTACGCCCGAGGAAGTGGTTCCGGTGGCGAAAGCCGTGGTCGAGGCGGGCTGGTGCGTGGTTGAGGTGCCGCTGAGTGCGCCGGCCGCTTTCGCCTCGATCGCGCGACTGACGGAGGCCTTACCGGCCGACATCCTGGTTGGCGCGGGAACGGTGCGCACCACTGCCGAGGTCGAGCGGGTGGCGGAGGCGGGGGGCCGTTTGATCATGATGCCGCACGCCGACGCCCGCGTGATCGCGCACGCCGATCGACTCGGGCTCGTCGTCCTGCCCGGCTTCTTCACGGCGACCGAAGCCCTCTCCGCTCTTGCGGCAGGGGCGGACGCCTTGACCCTGTTCCCGGCCGAGACGGGAGGCCCTGCTCATCTTGCCGCGGTGCGCGCCGTGTTGCCCTCGTCTCTGCCTGTGCTGCCGGTCGGGGGGATTGTTGTCGAATCGATCGCAGCCTGGCGGGCGGCAGGGGCGGCCGGGTTCGCGGTGGGACGGGCGCTCTTCCGCCCTGGTCAGCGTCCCGAGGAAGTCGCACGCCGGGCTGGGGCCTTTCGGCAAGCGTTGGGCTGAGGGGCTATGGGCGTAAGGGAGCCACACTGTGCTCTTTATGCAACAAGCACGGAAAATCCTCCGTCCCCCGCTGCGCGCAGTCATCAGCTTCTGTATGGTGCAGCCGACCGCGAGATTGCGAGGCGAAAAGGCATGCGTGGAGCAATCCTGGGCCTCGCCTCAGTTGGGGTAAGGAGAGAGAGAATGAAGCTGCGCACTGCGCTTCTGGCCGCGACGATGGGGGTCATCCCCGGTCTGGCAAGCGCTCAGCCCGTGGACGGGCTCTATATCGGCCTGATGGGCGGGTACAACATCGTCCAGGACGCCGACTTGTCCTTCAAGCCGACCGCAATTCGGAACAGCGAGGTTTCGTTCGACGGCGGCTGGGCCGTCATCGGCCGTATTGGCTATGGCTTTGGACGGCTTGCGCCTTGGGTGGGTGCCCGGGTCGAACTCGAGGGCAACTACCGTGAGAATGATGTTGACCAACTCCGCGTCGGCGGCGCGCGGCTTGGGCGGGAGAGTGGCAAACAGCGCACCTATGGTGCGATGGTGAATGCCATCGCTGACTTCGACCCTGGCTTAGGGTTCCTGTTCCCCTATCTTGGTGCTGGCGTCGGCTGGGCGTGGACCAATTGGGATAGCGTCCGCGGCGGTGGCGCTCAGTTGATCGATGACACGGACAACAACTTTGCCTTCCAAGGCATTGCCGGCCTTTCGGTTCCAATTGATGCTGTGCCGGGCTTGGCGATCAATGCTGAATACCGCTTCTTCGGAACTCTGCAGAACGAGTTCGCGGTCCGTAACGCAGCCGGCGTCAACCGCGTTGAGGCCGATAACTACAACCACACCTTCCTGATCGGCTTGCGCTATGCATTCGGCGTCACGCCGCCTCCGCCGCCGCCGGCCCCTGCCCCCGCCGCGGCACCGGCTCCGGCCCGCACCTATCTCGTGTTCTTCGACTTCGACAGTGCGGCTTTGACGGATCGGGCGCGTGAAATCATTGCCGAGGCAGCGGCCAATGCGCCGCGCGTGCAGGCAACCCGGATCGAGGTCACCGGCCACACCGACACGGTTGGTACGGCAGCATACAACCAGGCCTTGTCGGTACGCCGCGCCAACGCAGTTGCCGCCGAACTTGAGCGTCGCGGCATTCCGCGCTCGCAGATGGTCATCACCGGCCGCGGCTTCACCCAGCCGCTGGTGCCAACGGGCCCGAATGTGCGCGAGCCGCAAAACCGCCGAGTTGAGATCGTGCTGCGCTAAGCCCAGCGTTCATCGACTGCACGTACAGGAAGGGTGGGGGCGCTTCGGCGCCCCCCTCTTTTTTTATGTGCTGTTCATTCCAGCTGCCTTCACGGTGGCCAGCTCGGCGTCAATGCCTGAGGCGGAGAGGAACACAGGATCAGGCAGCAACAAAAAGGCCGCCTGTAGGAGGCCTTTTTACCAAATGGCGCGGATCGTGAGCGCTTAACGACGCTGCGCTGTGCCCCGGGACGGAGTTTCTGCCGTGCGCACCTCGCACGGTGTGACGGGATACGCCTGCGGCAGGTTGGTCTGCGCCGCAAGCGCGGCGAGATCGCTTCCGCCCGAAGACGCCATTACGCGATCGAACATGGGCGCAACGCGAGCGCAGAACGTGTTGCCGTGGCGGATCCCTTCCTGGGACTGCGCATTGGCCAAAGCCGTGATGTACGCGTTCAGGTCGCGCTGACCGCGTGCGCCGTGTGCGCGGTTGAAATAGCCGGTGAGATTGCGATGGGCTCCGGCAAGGTCGCTCTGGAAGCGGGTGACGAAAGCGTTGTAGCGGTCGTGCATGCCGCAGGAGAGGGCGCCGACCATCAGATGCGTCTGCAACGCGCGAAGATCGAACGCCGCTTTCTCGCGCGGGTTGACGCACGTTTGCGCCACGGCTTCGGCAGCCCCGAAGCCGATCGCGACGAACGTGGCGGCGCTGAGAACGAGGTGACGCATCGCGCACTCCCACAAAGGACGCCGGACGAGCCGGGGATTCCGACCAATCCTCTCCTCTTATCGACAAAAGCGTTCGCGTGTTCAAGGTTTCGCCTTGGCCGAAGGCGTGATTGCGCTCTAGTGTGGTATTCGGGAGACGCCGGCCACGGGGGGTGTGACCGGAAAGAGAGATGTCCACGGAACTGCGCGCCCGCTTCGACCCCTCGACACTCGCGCCATCGGCGGGCGTGTTCGATGGTTATGAGCCCAGTCCCTTTTTCTGCGAATTGACCAGCCCGCGCCTCGGCGACGGCGGGGCTCTTGCGCTCATCCACCGCCGGCTGTCGGCCCTTTCGCTCGACGATTTCCGTCGGCGCACCGCCCAGGCCGAACGCGACCTGTTCAACCTCGGCATCACTTTCACGGTCTACACCGAGGCGAACGCGATCGACCGAATCCTGCCCTTCGACCCGGTGCCGCGTGTCATCACGGCGGGGGAATGGCGCATGCTCGAGGCCGGCGTCGTGCAGAGGGTGCGCGCGCTCAATCTATTCCTGCACGACATCTACCACGGTCAGAAGATCCTGCAGGACGGCGTCGTGCCGGCCGGCCTCGTGCTCGGTAACCCGAATTACCGCCCGGAGATGCAGGAGTTCCCCGTCCCCTTCGGCACCTACGTGCACATCTGCGGCATCGACATCGTGCGCGACGAGAAGGGGATCTTCCGTGTGCTCGAGGACAATGCGCGCACGCCCTCCGGTGTTTCCTACGTGATCGAAAATCGCCATGCGATGCTCCGCGCCTTCCCCGATCTGATGCAGGGGATCGCGCTCCGGCCCGTCGACGGCTACGGCATCAAGCTTCTGGAGGCGCTGTGCGACATCGCGCCGCAGGGGGTGGACGATCCGCAGGTGGTGCTGCTGTCGCCCGGCATCTACAACAGCGCGTATTTCGAGCATGTGTTCCTTGCCCGCGAGATGGGAGTGCCTCTGGTCGAGGGGGCCGACCTCGTGGTGGAGAACGAACGCGTGTTCATGCGCACCACGCGCGGGCTCTCTCCGGTCCACGCGATCTATCGGCGGATCGACGACACGTTCCTCGACCCGACCGTGTTTCGACCCGATTCTCTGCTCGGCGTGCCTGGTCTGGTCAGCGCCTGGCGGAAAGGGAATGTCGCGCTTGCCAATGCCGTCGGCACCGGTGTCGCCGACGACAAGGCGATCTATGCCTACATGCCGCGCATCATCCGCTACTATCTCAGCGAGGAACCGATCCTCGCCAACGTCGAGACGCTGATCTGCCGCGAGCCCGAGGGGCTTGCCGCCACGCTCGCCAATCTTGAGAGGCTCGTGCTCAAGCCCGTCGGCGAATCGGGTGGCTACGGCATCACCATCGGGCCGAGGGCATCGCAGGCGGAACTCGAGGCAGCGCGGGCCAAGCTCATTGCCGACCCGGCGAACTGGATCAGCCAGCCGATGATCGGGTTGTCGGTTGCTCCGACCCTGACGCCGGACGGGCTGCGCCCGCGCCATCTCGACCTTCGGCCCTATGCAGTCACTGGGCGCGAGACCTGGGTCCTGCCCGGTGGGCTGTCGCGGGTGGCGCTGAAGGCGGGGAGCCTGGTGGTGAACTCGTCGCAAGGTGGCGGATCGAAGGACACCTGGGTGCTGGTGCAGGAATGACCGCGCTGTCGAAAGCACCGTTGCTCGCCCGTTACGCCGAATCCCTGTTCTGGATGGCGCGCTATCTCGAGCGGGTTGAGAACCTCGCGCGGGTCATCGACGTCACGCAGACCTTCGAGTCGCCCGGCAGGCCGGCGCAGGCCTGGGAGAGCGTGGTGCGCATCAACGCCGACGAGGCGCTCTTCCGAGAACGTTACGGCCTGCCCCAGCCCGACACGGTACGACGCTTCTATCTGCTCGATGTCGACAATCCGACCTCGATCCCGGCATCGGTGGCTGCCGCCCGCCGCAACGCCCGCACCTTGCGGCCGTTGATCAGCACCGAAATGTGGCGGCAGATGAACGAGTTCCATGGCTGGGTGGCGGCACTGACGGAAGAGGACGTCGCTCCCGATCGGCTGTCCTCGCTGTGCACGCGCATCAAGGAGGCGGTCCAGCTGCAGACCGGCATCACCGAAGGCACGTTCTACCGCGACCAGGGCTGGCTGTTTCTCGAACTCGGACGACAGATCGAGCGCGCAGACCAGACGACGCGTCTGCTCGATATCAAGTACCATCTGCTTCTGCCCAGCGTCGCCGACGTCGGGTCGGCGCTCGACCTCTCGCAGTGGCACGCGCTGCTGCGCGCCGCTGCGGGCTATCATGCCTACCGCAGGGTTCACCCGCGCGGTCTCACCCCGGCCTCAGTCGCCGATTTTCTGCTCCTGAACGGCGCGTTCCCGCGCTCGACCCTGCTTTGCATCCGCCGCGCCGAGGCGATGCTCGACGACTTGCGCCACCGCTATGGGCTGAATGTGGCCGGTCCCGCCGAAAGGCTCGAGGAAGTGCGGGCGGGGCTCGAGGAACGGTCGATCGAGCGCATCATCGATGTCGGCCTGCACGAGTTTCTTGACTGGGTCCAGCGCATGTTGATCGCGGCATCGGCCGAGATCGGTACTGCATTCTTCCGCGACTGGCGGCCCGCAGCGGGAGGCGCCTAGCGCGCAGCGACGGTCGGGCGATCGGGCGCTTGGCGCTGGAAGGTCTGACCGTCGGGCGGGCGGTAGCGCGCGACGAAGCGTCGGTCGATCCGGTCCTTCCAGCGCCACACCCAGTGTCCCGCGAAGACAAAGGGGCCCCACACTCCGATCGCGGTCTGCCATCCCGCGTTGATCAGCGCGAGCGCCCGCCGCTGCGGCCGCCAGACACGAAGCGGGTCTCCGCGCACCGCGCGGCGGAGATTGCCCGCCAACACAGGCCCTGCCCGAACCGCCCACACGCCGGCCTTTGGCACCACCGCGCCGTCGATTGCGGCGACATCGCCGGCGGCGAACACGCGCGGATCGCTGACGCTACGCAAGGTCCGGTCAACCCGGATGAAGCCCTGCGCGTCGAGCGCGAGGCCGGTCTCGCGCAGCCAAGCCGGCGCGGCAACTCCGGTCGCCCAGAGAACGGCATCGACCAGCATCAGGGTATGGTTGCCGCGGCTGAGGAATGGTTTTTTGAGGCCAACCACCGGTGTTCCGGTGACGACGCTGCCGAGCCGGTCTTCCAAGGTATCGACGACGCGTCGCCGTGCAGCAGATGGAAAACCCGGAAGAACGGTGGGTGAGGCGGCGTTCAGTGTGACGCGGATGTCTCGGCCCAAGCGGGCAGTCAGAGCCAGGGCAAGCTCGCAACCCGCTGCCCCGCCGCCCACCACTGCGAGCATCACCGGCAGCGGCCCATTCTGCGCCAGTGAATCGAGATCAGCCAGCCAGGCGAGGAGACGTTCCATCGGGCGGGTGGGGATCGCGTGCTCGGCCACCCCGGGAACGGACAGGTCCGCGACCCCGCCAATGTCGAGGGACAAAAGGTCGAAGGGAACGGGCTCGCCGGCCTTCCGCATCACCCTGCCGGCAGCGAGGTCGAGGCCGCACACTTCATCCGTCAGGAAATGCGCGTTCGCCGCTTGGGCCAGCGGGGCGAGCGGAATGACGGGGGCGTCGGGAGTGTAGTCGCCTGCAACGACGCCGGGGACCATGCCCGAATAGAGCGTGTGCGGCCGATCGGAGATCAGGGTGAGCGAGAGGCCCGGCACGGGGGCTTCGGCGAACTGGCGGAGGACTTCCAGATGCGCATGCCCCCCGCCGACGAGCACGAGGCGGGTCATCGTCGGTGGTCGTGTGACGGCGCCGCTCCGTTGGCCTGGCTGCCGGCGCGGCGGCCCGACCCGCAGCCGAATACGGTCTCGTCGACGGTTGCGGAAAGGACAAGAGGCCGCGCCCCGGAAAGGGGCGCGGCCTGTTCGGGTCCGCTGTCGAGCGGGCTGGCGGTCAGCTCTTCGGGCCGTTCTGCCGCAGGAAGGCGATCACGTCCTCGATCTGCTGCGGGTTGCGGATGCCGGCGAAGGCCATCGACCCGCCGGGGACGAGATCCTTCGGGTTGGTGAGGTAGCGGCGAAGATTGTCTTCGGTCCAGGTCAGGCCCTCGCCGGAAAGCTCCTGCATCTTGGCTGAGTAGCGGAAACCTTCGCGCTTGCCGGCAGGCTGGCCGACAATCCCCCAGAGGTTTGGCCCAACGCCGTGGCGGCCACCCTCGTTGATGGTGTGGCAGGCGCGGCACTGGTTGTAGACGCGCTGACCGGCCGCCGGATCGCCTGACGCTATGGCAGGTGTCGAGACGGACAACACGATGCCGGCGACAAATCCGGCGGCGAGTAGATTAGAACGCATGGCGTCTCCCTTCATCCGGTGCACGCCGGTCTTCGAGACGCGATCGACGGTCTCCCCTTACCCGGCGCTCCCTTACAATATGCAAACCTTCGATTTTGGGAAGGAGCGTGGCGCGGCCGGCGCACGAAATCATCCCAGCCGCTGGGCCGGAGGCGGATGCGTCATTTCGGGACGCGTGGCAAGGGGCGGTTGTTCATTCTTTGTTCTGAAATGCTCCGGCATCCTCTATGCTCGTCCGTTGCCGAAGATCCGACGAAGCCCGGCCGGGTTCAAGGGTCGGGTGCGGATCGGGCGAGGGCGGACGGCGCCGTGTCCACGAGACACTGGAGGGTCGCATGCACCGCTTTGCAATCGCCATTGCCATCGTCATCGCCTCCCAGACCGTTCTCCTCCCGCCCCCGGTTTGGGCGAGCCGTGAGCCGTGCCCGCCTCCCGGCACGGTTGCCATCCGAGACGACGGCGCCCGCCTCGAGTTCCTCGGTGAGGATGAGTCTGAGGCCGGGTTATGCGTCATCCGCCGCGGCGATCAGGAGGTGAAGCTGCTGTTTGGCCTGTGGGCTCCGCCCGGGCCGGACATCGGTCACGCACGCGCAGCACTGGCCTCGCTGCTCACCGGAGCGCCCGGCACCCAGGTTTCGCTCTCCGAACATGTCGCGACGGACACCTGGCACGAGACGTGGCGGCGTGGGTTCGAGGAGGAGGTCGTGCTGGCCAGCGGTCGCCGCCGCGCCATTCGCCTCGAGCGGACGATGCGCATGAGCGGGCCCGTTTCGCTTGCCGCCGAGGTGATCTACTGGATTGATGCGGAGACGGGCGTGGTGCTGAAGGCGACGCATCGTCACGTGGCAGGGCTTCGCCTGCCGTACCGCGACCTCGTCATCACCCGGCTCGACCGGCGAGGCTGACGGCCCCGGCAGGCCGGCGGTGGTCAAATCCCCGCAACCGTCCAAGCGCGCGAAGCCCGGCCCTGTTTCCGTCCCGCTTGCCTTCCGCGCCGCGGGCGAACGATAACCCAGGGGGTTCTGCGGTGGGGAACGGCGGGTGCAGCGTTTCGCCGGGTTTGTTTTGCTGGTGTGCGGGTTGGGTGTGCCCTCGTTCGTCGCCCTGGCGATGAGCGTGGCGGCTTTCTTCCGATGACGCCTTCCCTGCCACCGCCGCCGCGCAGGCGCGCTCGCTTCGCCCCGCTCAAGGCCGCCCTCCTCTCTCTGTTTGTTTGGCCGCTGCCCCTCGCCGCCCTGTTCGCCCTGCTGCGGGGCGATGGCACGCTGCTCCTTGGCACGGCTCTGCCGTTTGGCCTCGTCATGGCCGCCGCTTGGCTGCTTGGGCGAGGGATCGCGGCGCGCGAAGAGGACAAGCCACCGGAGGGCTTCCCGAAACCCTTCAGCGCGGCGGCCGTGCTCACCGGCGGGGCGGCCTTCTTCACCGCCTTCTTCGCCGGCGGCTATTCGGCGCTCTTCGCCGCCGGCTTCGGGCTTGCCGCAGGGGCTGGCGTGGCACTGCTCTACGGCGGCGACGGCGCGGCTGCGAAACCGAGCCTCCCCGACGGTATCGCCCCGTTCAGCGCCGACGAACGGCGCCTGATCGACCAGGCCAAGACCCGCATCGCCTCCCTCGAAGCCGCCTCCGCCAGGCTCGCCTCTGCCGAGTTCCGCTCCCGGCTCGACCGTGTGGCGCGCTGGGCCCGCGCGGTTGTCGACGAGATCGAGCGCGATCCGCGCGACCTCCGCCGGGCCCGCAAGTCGCTCACCGTCTATCTCGAGGGAGCGGAGCGGGTGACCGCGAAATATCTCGCCACGCACCCCCGCGCCGGCGATCAGGCGGGCACTCTCGAGGACGGGTATCGCCGACTTCTCGACGAACTCGAACGCGCCTTCGCCGAACAGCACGGCAAGCTTGTGCAACATGATACCCTCGACCTCGACGTGCAGATCGAGGTTCTGACCAAGCGCCTCAGGCAGGAAGGCGTGATGTGACCTCCAGGGAAGGAGCCAGAGGATGACCGACGCGCCCTCCGCAACGCCCATCGCAATCACCACCGAGGCCACGAACCTGCGCGGCGATGCCCTGGTGTCCTACCGCGATGCCCCACCGGAACGCCGTGCGCGCATCGAGGCGGCTCTCGCCACGCTCGACCTGAACGACAGCAACGCCATCCTCACTTTCGGGTCGAAGGCGCAGGAACAGCTCGCTTTGATTTCCGATCAGATGCTCGAAGGGGTGCGCACGAAGGACGCGGGGGCGGCCGGCAACGCGCTCTCCGAGATGGTCGCCACCCTGCGGGGCTTCGACGTGGAGGAGGCCCGCCGTGGCGGTTTCCTCTCCCGCCTGTTCGGCGCGGCCTCGCCGATTGCGAAGATCCTGCAGCGCTACGAGGAGGTGCGCGGGCAAATCGACGCCATCACCGACACGCTCGAGGACCACAAGACGAAGCTGATGACCGACATCGCCTCGCTCGACCGCCTCTACCAGGCGAACCTCGAGTATTTCCATGCGCTCGCCGACTACATCGCGGCCGGCGAGGAGGCGCTGCGCCGGCTGGACGAGGAGACGATCCCCGCCCTTGAGCGCGAGGCGCAAACCTCGGGCGAAATGCTGAAGGCGCAGCAGCTGCGCGATCTCCGCGCCCGGCGCGACGACCTCGAACGGCGCGTGCACGACCTCAAGCTCACCCGCCAGGTGGCGATGCAGAGCCTGCCCTCGATCCGCCTCGTGCAGGAGAACGACAAGGCGCTGATCGGCAAGATCACCTCGACTATCGCCAACACGGTTCCGCTCTGGCGCACGCAGCTCGCCCAGGCGGTGACCATCGCGCGCAGCCAGGAGGCGGGCAAGACTCTGAAGCAGGCAACCGACCTGACCAACGACCTGTTGCGTGCGAACGCCGAGAACCTGCGCCAGGCGAACCGGGAGATCCGCGAGCAGATTGAACGCGGGGTGTTCGACATCGAAACGATCAGGAAGGCGAACGAGGACCTCATCGCCACCATCAACGAAAGCCTCGCCATCGCCGATGAAGGCAGGAAGAAGCGGGCGGAAGCGGAGAAGGTGCTGATCGCATGCGAGACCGAACTGAAGCAGGTGCTCGCTGCCGCCAAGGCCCGCGCCACGCCGACGGGAGGATCACGGGCGAAGGGGTGAGACGATGGTCTGGAACCTCATCCGCGGCCAATTCGTCGACGTCATCTCCTGGACCGACGACAGTGGAGACACGCTGTGCTGGCGCTTTCCGCGCCAGGGCAACGAGATCAAATACGGCGCTCAGCTCACCGTGCGCGAAGGCCAGACGGCGGTGTTCGTCAACGAAGGCCGCATCGCTGACATTTTCCCGCCCGGCATGTATCGGCTGGAGACGAAGAACCTCCCCGTTCTCTCCACCCTGCAGGCTTGGCCGCACGGTTTCGAGAGCCCGTTCAAGGCCGAGGTCTACTTCATTGCCACCCGCCGCTTCCCGAACCTGAAATGGGGCACGCGCAACCCGATCATGTTGCGCGATCGCGAGTTCGGCCCCGTTCGCCTGCGCGGCTTCGGCACCTATGAGGTGCGGGTGGCAGATCCGGCCACTTTCCTGCGCGAGATTGTCGGCACCGACGGGCGCTTCACCACCGACGAGATCGCGGAGGCCTTGCGCAACATGATCCTCACCCGGATCGCGACCGTGCTCGGCGCGGGTACGATCCCGGTGCTCGACCTCGCCGCCAACCAGCAGGCTCTGTCGGACTTTCTCACCAACGCCCTAAAGCCTGACTTTGCCCAATACGGGCTCGAACTGACGCGGCTTCTGGTCGAGAACCTCTCTCTGCCGCCCGAGGTGGAAGCCGCTCTCGATGCGCGCACGAAGATGGGCGTGATCGGCGATCTTCGCGCCTATGCCCAGTTCCAGGCGGCGGAGGCGCTGGCGAAGGCGGCTGCCAACCCTGGCGGGGCGGCAGGGGCGGGCCTCGCGGTCGGCGCTGGCGTGGCACTCGGCCAGCAGATCGCGCACACGCTCGCCCACACGCCTTGGGCCGCGGCGCCGCCTGCTCCGCCCGCACCTCCGCCCCCGCCTTCCGCCGCCCCGCCACCCGTTCCGCCGCGGCACTGGTTTCTCGCCTACGGCGGCACAGCACACGGGCCCATCGTGGAAAGCGCGCTCGCGGCCGAAGCCCAGGCGGGGCATCTCACGCGCGATACCCTCGTCTGGCGCGAAGGCTTGGCCGGCTGGGTGCGCGCGGGCGACGTGCCGGAGCTCGCCTTTGCCCTGGTCCCGAACCCGCCCCCGCTCCCCAGAGCCTGACGCCGCGCCCGTTGCAGGCACGGCGGAGGAGGGCGAACGGCTCTCCCGAATCGCCTGTTCCTCCTGCGGGGCGGAACTCACCTACGCGCCCGGCACGAGTTCCGTCCGCTGCGCCTATTGCGGGCATGAGCAGGCGATCGTCGCCTCACCCTGGCAGGTGGTGGTCGAGCATGACCTCGCCTCCGCCCTCGCGCGCGCCGCCGCCGAGCACCTGACCGACGAGAGGCGGGTGCTGAAGTGCGAAACCTGCGCCGCCTCCTTCGAAGCGGAGGAGCGGGCCGGGGCGCAAACCTGCCCCTTTTGCGGGAGCGCCATCGTCGCCTCGCCCGAGCGAGCGCGGGTTTTCCGCCCAGACGGTGTGGTGCCCTTTGCGATCTCGCGCGAGACGGCGCGGGAGAGGCAGAGAGCCTGGCTCTCGGGGCTTTGGTTCGCGCCGTCAGACCTCACGCGAAAGGCAGAGGCGGAAGCCCGCCTCGAAGGCCTCTATCTGCCGTTCTGGACGTATGACTGCGATACCGTGACCGACTACGTGGGCGCGCGGGGCCTGCGCGTGACCCGCCATGTTCCTGTCGCGCGCGAGGTGCAGGGGAGGGTGGTGACGGAGATGCGGCCCGTCGTCGAACTGCGCTGGACCCCCGTCTCTGGCCGGGTTGGGCGGCATTTCGACGATGTGCTGGTCCCGGCCACCTCTGCCCTGCCGCTCTCTGATCTCGGCCGGGCTGGGAGGTGGAACACGCACGCCGTGCGCCCCTACGCGCCGGAGTGGCTGGCTGGTTTCCGCTCGGCTTTCTACGATGTTCCGCTCGATCGCGGCTTCGCCGAGGCCCAGGCGGTCATGCGCGCGGTGATCGAATCCGACATCCGCGCCGACATCGGCGGCGACGCTCAACGCATCGAGGCGATACGCACGCGCTGGAGCCGCGCCACCTTCAAGCATGTTCTGCTGCCGCTCTGGGTCACGGCCTATCGCTACCGCGGGCGCACCTGGCGCTTCGTGGTCAATGGCCAGACCGGCCAGGTGCATGGTGAGCGGCCGTGGAGCCTATGGAAAATCGCGGCTGCGGTGCTTGGGCTCGCGGCTCTCGTCGCAGCGGCTCTCGTCCTCGCAGGTGGCGGCTGAGATCGCGCTTGCGGCTCCCGTCCGGGTTTGACCCGTACAGCCTTGCGCCAGCGCAAGCTGCGTCCGTGACCGCGTGGTAACCAGGAGTGATGGGTCATCTTTCGCGGACCGTGATCGTGCTCTGCCTGGCGGGTGCTGCCGCAGGCGGGTGGTGGTGGGTGTCCCGGCCTCCGCTGGTCGAGACCGAGACCGTCAGCCGCGGCCCGGCCGTCGAGGCGGTCTACGCCACCGGCACGGTTGAACCGGTGGTTTGGGCGCGCATCGGCCCTGTGGTGAAGGGTCGTCTCGTCTGGCTTGGCCCACAGGAGGGCGAGCGCGTGGAGCGCGGCGCGGTGCTGGCCCGGCTCGACGACACGGTGGCCCGCGCCCAGGTCGAGGAAGCGGAGGCGCGCGCGGCTTTCCTGCGCGAGGAGGCCGGGCGGGTCAGAGCGCTCGCCTCGCGTGAGATCGTCGCCCGGGCTACGCTGGAGCGCGCGGAAAGCGAGGCCCGCGCGGCGGAGGCCATTGTCGAGGCAGCGCGCCGGCGCCTCGACGACTACGTGCTCCGCTCTCCCATCGCGGGGGTGGTGCTGCGTCGCGACGGCGAAATCGGCGAGGTGGTGGACACGACGACAACGGTGTTTTGGATCGGCGAGGCTCGCCCCCTGCGTGTGACGGCGGAGGTCGATGAGGAGGACATCCCCCGCGTCGCCCCCGGTCTGAAGGTGCTGCTAAAGGCCGACGCCTTCCCGGGCCGAACTCTTGAGGGCACAGTGGCCGACATCACGCCCAAGGGTGATCCGCGGCTCAAGGTCTATCGCGTGCGCATCGCGCTGCCCGACGACACGCCGCTGATGGTGGGCATGACGGTGGAGGCGAACATCATCCTGCACGCCGACCCTGAAGCGCTTCTCGTTTCCACCTCCGCTGTGCGTGACGGCACGCTGTTCGTGGTCGAGGGGGCGATGGTGCGGCGCGTGCCAGTGGAACTCGGCGTGCGCGGCCCTCTGCGCACCGCGGTGAAGTCTGGGATCGAGGAGGGACAGCGCGTGGTGCGCGATCCGCCGGCGAAACTGGCAGACGGCGCGCGCATCCGCCTTCCCTCCGGTGCGGCGACGCGCTGAGGCGCGATGTCGCTCACGCTTGCCATCGCTCTCGGGCACCTGAAGCGGCGCAAGCGCCAGACGGTTGTTTCGCTCCTTGGGGTCGCGCTCGGGGTCGGCTTCTTCGTCGCGATCGCGGCCCTGATGCGGGGTTTCCAGACCTACTTCGTGCAGCAGGTGATCGACGTCGCGCCGCACGTGGTGATGAAAGACGAGTTCCGCTCGCCCGACCTGCAGCCCGCCGAGCTCGCCTTCGCCGGCGGGGCGGTGGTGGTGCGCGGCGTGCGCCCGCGCGAGGCGGTGCGCGGCATCCGCGAGGCGGGGGCGAAGATCGAGGCGATCGAGGCGATTCCCGGGGTGGCGGTCGCCCCGGTGCTGCGCGGCCCCGCCCTCTTCCGCTACGGCGGGCGCGATGTGGCAGTCAGCCTTGCCGGCATTGATCCGGCGCGGGAACGGCGCGTAACCAACATCGAGAAAGATATGATCGCCGGGCGGCTTGAAGACCTACGCGCGACGGCGAATGGCGTCATCGTCGGCATCGGCGTCGCGCAACGTCTCGGTGCTTCGCTCGGCGACACAGTGATCGCCGTCGCCCCCTCCGGACTCACCACCAGTTTCCGTATCGTCGGCCTGATCGAAACCGGTGTGACCGCGCTCGATGAGCGCGAAGCTTACGTCCTGCTCCGCCTCGCGCAGGTGATCCTCGATCGGCCGAACGTGATCAACCAGATCCGCATCCGGCTGGATGACGTGCGCCAGGCAGAGCCGCTTGCGCGCCGCCTCGAGGCCGCGTTTGGCTACCGCACGGAGAGCTGGGAGGAGAGCAACCGCAACGTGCTTGCGCTGTTCGTCATCCAGAATGCGATCATGTTTTCCGTGGTGGGTGCGATCTTGCTGGTTGCTGCCTTCGGCATCTACACCATCATTTCGCAGGTGGTACACGAGAAGGTGCGCGACATCGCGATCCTAAAATCGCTGGGCTTCCGGGCGGGCGACATTCAGGCGATCTTCCTTCTCGAGGGAGCGATTGTCGGGGTGGCGGGGGCGGTCGTCGGTTGGGCGGTCGGCTACGGGTTGATCGAGGCCTTGGCGCAAATCCGCTTCCAATCCGCAGGCGGACCGTTGCGCGGGCGCGATGGCTTCATCCTCGCCCGCGAAGCCTGGACCTATTTTGCCGGCGGGGGCTTTGCGCTGATTGCTGCGATGGTGGCGGCCTTTGTGCCAGCACGCAAAGCCTCGCGCCTCAATCCGGTCGAGATCGTACGCGGCGCGGCATGAGCGCTCTGATTGCGGCGGAGAACGTCTCGCGCATCCTGCCCGGGCCGCAACCCGTGGCCTTGGTGCGCGAGGTGTCCTTCGCTATCCGACCCGGAGAGTTTGTCGCCGTCACCGGCCCGTCCGGGTCAGGCAAGTCCTCGCTTCTCTATCTGCTCGGTTTGCTCGATCGCCCGACCGAGGGCAAAATCCTCTTCGAGGGCAGGGATACGGCGCGGATGAGCGACGATGCGCTGGCCGCAGCACGGCTTGCGCGCTTGGGCTTCGTCTTCCAGTTCCACTTCTTGCTGCCGGAGTTCACCACGCTCGACAACGTGCTGATCCCGATGCGTCGCTTGGGGCGCCTCTCCGAACGCGAACAGCAGACGCGGGCGAAGGCGCTTCTCGACTCCTTTGGCTTGGCGGAGGCGATGGGGAAGTACCCCGACCAGCTCTCAGGCGGCATGCGCCAGCGGGCGGCGATTGCGCGGGCGCTTGCCAACGACCCTGCGGTGATCCTCGCCGATGAGCCGACCGGCAACCTCGACACGAAGAATGCCTCCGCCGTGTTCGACATCTTTGCCGCCTTGGTCGCTTCGGGGGG
>CALBEG010000138.1 GCA_937927455.1 uncultured Elioraea sp.
CCGCGTGCGCGGGTGGTCGTCGAGGAAAATTCCATGGCCAATGATGCTGCGGTCTGAAAGCACGCCAAGGTCAGCGAGCCACTGGATGGGCGTCACACCGTGGCGGCGCGTGATCTCCTGGAACTCGACCACGCTCTGCGCAGCATGGATCTGCCACGCGAGCCCGCGTCGCTTCGCCTCCGTGAAACTGTCGCGGATCAAACCGGGGGTGCAGGTGTCAATCTGCGCTGGAGCGACCATGCCGGAGAGCCGCCCCGAAGGGTGCTGGCGCGCGCGCTCGATAAGGGCGAGGGAGTCGGCGAGCGCCCGCTCTCCCTCCCATCCCACGCATACTCGACCACCTGGCCGTTAAGCGTAAAGCAGCGCGCCGAGCGCACCATGGGGGCAAGGACGGCACGCAGCCCGCTCTCCGCAAGCAGATCAAGCCACCCGTCATAGGCGACGGAGAGATCGACCACGGTGGTGACGCCGGAGAGGGCGAGCTCAGCGAGAGCGACATGCGCTACGGCCTTCGCGCCAGCCTCATTGATAGCGAGCGCTGGAAGATACTTGTAAAGGCTGGAATGGTAGAGGCCAGGGCTGCCAAGTTCGTCTATGATGCCCTTGTTCTTCGGCTCCGATGACGGGTGAGGATGGATGGTGACAAGGCCGGGCATCACCATCAGCCCTGCCCCGTCGTTTACCCAATCCGCCGCGCCATCTTAGCGAGGCCCGACGTGCCAAAGCGAGCCGCCTGCGAAAGCGACATCTCCGCCGCGCAGGTATACATGTCGCCGCGCGGCCTCGTCCCAGGCAACGACCACCTTGGCGTTGCGGATAAGAGTCGTTCCGCCCGTCATCGGGTCCGACATCCTCGACATTTCCCGTGTCAGCGCGTCAGCCTGAGGTCGAGACCGCGATAGAGAGCGGAGCCGTAGACGCCATGCGGGCGCGCCCCCGCCACACGGGGGCCGGAGGCAAGCCAAAGCTGGCTGTGCGCGATCGGAACCCAGACGTTAGCCTCCGTAAGTTGACGCTGCACATTGGCCACTGCTGTCTGCCGAACGGCGGCATCCAGCGCTGAGCGCGCCTCGCGTAGCCAAAAGTCCGTTTGCGGGTCTTTCCAGTTCATTCGGTTTGGCGTCGGCACCGCCTCGCTGCGGAAGTAGAGGTTCAGCGCATCCGTTGCCGAGACGTACGGATAGTTCATTAAGAAGGCGTCAAACTCCTGCGTGGCGAGCCGTCCCCATGCGACGGTGGCGTCGAACAACTGCACGCGCATCTCGATGCCGACACGCCGCAGGTCAGCCTGCATTGCCTCAGCCAACTGGCGATTAGTCTGTGCCGTAATCCCGTAGAGGAGGAAGGAGGCGCGCTGGCCGTCCTTCACCCGGATCCCGTCCGGCCCGAGTCGCCAGCCGGCCTCGTCGAGAATGCGCCGCGCCTCGGCCGGATTGTGCGCGGGAACACGCGAGCGGGGATCCGGATCGTGGCCCGGTGCCGCCGGGTGAATGAGACCGCGCATGGGGTCGGCCGCGCCGAAAAACACCGCGCGCACCATCGCATCGCGATCGACGGCGAGATTGATCGCGCGCCTGATCGCCGGATCGTTCACTACGGGCTTATCGATCTTGAAGCCCATGAAGAAGTCGACGAAGTAATTGCGCTGTTGCGCAAGCGTGATGCCGGGCGTGCGGCGCAGCGTCTCGAGCGCGAAGTTGGGGATGTATTGCGTCACGTCTCCCTGACCGGTGATGAGGGCCGCCACGCGCGTGTTCGGATCGGGAATGATCCGCCAGATCACGCGCTCGATCTGCGGGCGGGGGTTCTGGTAGATCGGTGGCCCCCAGGCGTAGGCCGGATGGCGCTGCAGGACCAGCTCCTGACGCGGAGTCCACGACACCCAGCAGTATGGTCCGGTGCCGTTGAAGCCCTGCGTGCCGAAATTCTCGCCAAGCCGCTCCACCGTGTGCCGATCGACCACGCCGGCGAAGAAGAGGGTGAGCTGAAAGAGAAGCTCAGCATAGGGCTCGGTCAGTTCATATTCGACGGTATAGTCGTCCTTCGCCCTGATCTCCTTCACAGGGCCTGCGCGCCAGCGCACCGGGCCGCGAATGGCGGGATCGATCCAGCGGTTCAGCGAATAGACCACGTCATGCGCGGTCATCTTCCGCCCATCGCAGAATGTCACGTCCTCGCGCAGGCGGAAGGTGTAGAGCTTGCCGTCCTCGCTCACCGTCCAGGAGGTGGCAAGGCCAGGACGGATGGTCTTCTGGTCCCAGTCCATGCTGACCAGAGTGTCGGTCATCATGAAGATCACCTCGCCGGCGGCGAAAGCCACCGCGCGGTGCGGATCGTAGCGGTCGGCGTCGATTTCGCGCAGAACGACCAGCGTATCCCGCGGCGCGGTCTGTGCGGCAACGTCGGCAAGACCAAGCGCAATCATGGCGGGTGCGGCGAGGAGCAGGCGTCGTGTCGTCCGTCGCATGGTCGTCTCCGATCTGTTGGTCACACGCGAAGCCTCGGGTCGAGCGCGTCACGCAGCGCATCACCCAGGACGTTGAACGCAAGCACAACGAGAAAGATGATCACACTCGGCACCACCGAGATGTGCGGAGCAAAGAAGAGGAAGTTGCGCCCCTCCGCCGCCATCGCGCCGAGTTCGGCCGTTGGCGGCTGCGCGCCGAGACCGAGGAAGGACAGGGCTGAGCCGAGCAGGATCACCTGGCCGAAGCGCAGCGTGGCGAAGACGAAGATCGCGCTCGCCGCATTCGGTGCGACGTGCCGCCAGATCAGCCGCGCATCGCTCATGCCGATCGCGCGCGCGGCCTCGATGTAGTCCTGCTTCATCACGACGAGGGCCGCACTGCGAACAATCCGTGCCATCAGAGGCACGGTGGCGATCGCAAGCGCCGTCACCACCGCCACCACGCCCGGCCCGAAGATGGCAGCGAGCGCGAGCCCGAACAGGATTGCGGGGAAGGAGAGGAGCATGTCCATCAGCCGCATCAGCACGCCATCAAGTCGCGAATAGAAGGCGGCGAGGAAGCCGAAGAGAATGCCGAGGCCTCCGCCGATCGCAACCGACACAAGACCGATCAGCAGCGTCATCCGCAGCCCGTAGAGGCAGCGCACGACGAGATCGCGCCCCTGCGCGTCGGTGCCAAACCAGTACTCTGCGGAGGGTGGGCGAAGGGTTGCCGCAAGATTCGTCTCGTAGGGGTCGACCCAGGCGATGAGCGGGGCGAACAGGGCCGCGCCGACGAACAGGAGCACGAGTAGGGCGGCGGAGGCGGCTCCCGGATCGGCCAGAACGCGACGCAGAAGGCC
>CALBEG010000139.1 GCA_937927455.1 uncultured Elioraea sp.
CGATCGAGGTGAGCTGCAGGGTGGAGGGCTCGAACCACGCGGTTCCCTCGTCGAGAGGGGTGGCGATCAGGTCATGCGCAATCCGCACCAGGCGATGAACCGGATTGTCGGCCCGCTGCGGGTAGGCGACATGGCCCTGCAGGCCGTCGACGATGAGCCGGGCTGTCAGGCTGCCGCGGCGCCCAATCTTCACCGTGTCGCCGAGGGTGGCGACCGAGGTCGGTTCCCCCACCAGAACGAAGCGGGGGATTTCACCGCGTGCGGCGAGCCACGCCACCACCTTGCCCGTGCCGTCGACCGCCTCTCCTTCCTCGTCGCCTGTGATGACGACGGCGATCGCGCCACGCCGCGGGTGCGCGCGGGACAGGAAGCGCGCGGTGGCGGCGAGGAAGGCAGCGATGTTGCCCTTCATGTCCACCGCACCGCGGCCATGGAGTACGCCGTCGCGGACCTCGGCGCCGAACGGATCGACACTCCATGCGGCGGCACCGGGTGGCACAACATCCGTGTGGCCGGCGAAACAGAACGCCACCGGGCCGTCGCCGAGGCGCGCGTGGAGGTTGCGCACCCGGCCGAAGGGAAGCTCCGTGCAGGTGAAGCCGAGACGCGCGAGTGCGTCGCGAACGACATCGATCGCGCCGGCGTCCTCGGGCGTGACGGAGGGGCAGCGGATCAGCGCCCGCGCGATGGGCAGCGGGTCGGCGAGATCCGCCGCAGCGAGGCTTGCTCGGTCAGTCACGCAACAGGTCGTTGATCGAGGTCTTGGCGCGCGTGCGTTCATCGACGCGCTTGACGATCACCGCGCAGGCGAGGCCTGGGCCGGGCGAACCGTCGGGCAGAGGGCGGCCGGGCAAGGTGCCGGGCACAACGACCGAGTAGGCCGGCACCCGGCCGACGAAGACCTCGCCTGTTGCGCGGTCGATGATCTTGGTCGAGGCGCCGAGGAACACGCCCATGGCCAGCACCGAGCCGCGTTCGACGATCACCCCCTCCGCCACCTCGGAGCGCGCGCCGATGAAGCAGTCGTCCTCGATGATCACCGGGTTGGCCTGCAGCGGCTCCAGCACACCACCAATGCCCACTCCGCCCGAGATGTGGCAGTTCCGCCCGATCTGCGCGCAGGAGCCGACGGTGGCCCAGGTGTCGATCATCGTGCCGCGATCGACATAGGCGCCGACATTGACGAAGCACGGCATCAGCACCACCCCGGGTGCCACGTAGGCGGACCGGCGGACCACGCAGCCCGGTACGGCGCGGAAACCTGCCTCGCGGAAGCGCGTTTCGTCCCAGTCCGTGCATTTGAGGGGCACCTTGTCGAAGGCGCCCGGGTGGGTGGCGATGGGGATCGAATCGTTGAGGCGGAAGGAGAGCAGAACGGCCTTCTTCAGCCACTGGTGCACGACCCAGCCCGCAGCGGTCGGTTCGGCCACGCGGGCGGCACCGGAGTCGAGCAGGTCGAGCGCAGTCTCGACCGCCGCCCGCGCCGCCCCCCCGGTCTCGGGGGAGAGGTCGCTGCGCTGGTCCCACAGAGCTTCGATGTCCTGCGCCAAGGTGCTGTGCATGCTCCGTTCCTTCGGCCTGTCCGGCGCGGCACCCTCTCCACGCGGTCCGCTCGTGTCAACGACGGCCGCAGCAACCCGGCGTTAACGGTCGCGGCGGTTTACTCCGCAAGCCTACGCGTTTGGGGACACCATGACCCTGCAGTTCCTCCCGGTTTCGGCCGACACGGCGTTGCGTGCCGCACTGCTCGACAGCCGTCAGCGCTGGCGGGACTTTGTCGCGATGGCGGCCGACTTCGCCTGGGAAACGGACGGGGAGGGCAGGTTCACCTTCGTCTACCCCGACCCTGTACTGGGCTGGGCGGCAGCCGATTTGCTCGGTCGTTCGGCCGAGGATCTGCTGGCCGAGACGGCCACCGGCAAGCCCGCGTTCAGCCCTTTTCGGCCTCTGGACCAGGGCCGTGGGGCAAGGGCTTGGCTGCGCCGGGCCGACGGCGAACTGACCTGCCTGTCTTTTGCTGCCGTCCCGCTGTTCGATCAGGCCGGGCGGGTCAGTGGGGCACGTGGTGTGGCGCGCGACGTGACGGAGGAGGAGAAGCGGTCGGCCTGTCTCGCCGCGGCTCTGCGTCGCGAGGCTCTGATCGACGCGATCCTGCAGGAGGCGCGGACGGAAATCCTGGCGCGCGACATGCTGCGCGCAGCGGTGCGCGCCATGCTGCCCGCGCTCGGCGCAGCGGGGGCGGCGGTGCTGGCAGAACGCAACGGGGCCCTCTCTCCTGTCGCTCGCGATGGCGAGCCGCTCGAGGGCATGGTCGGCCTCGCGGCCCGCATGGCGCGGCAGCTCGCTTCCGGGCCGCTCACGGAACGGATCGGCGGCCGGGTTCCGTTAGTCGCCGCCCCGGCGTGCCAGCCCGGGGGTGAACGCGGCCTCCTGTTGGTCTGGCGTGCCTCGGACGGACGGTCGTGGGACGAGGAGGAGCTTGCGCTCGTCGGCGCTGCCGGCGACTTCCTCGGCCTGATCCTCGCCCAGGATACCATGCAGGCGGAAATGCTGCGCCAGGCCCGCACCGATCCTCTGACGGGCCTCCTCAACCGCCGTGCCTTTCTGGAAGAACTGGAGCGGAGGCTCGATCGGCTTGCGCATGAGCGCCGCCCGGGCGCCCTCCTGTTCGTCGATCTCGACAACCTCAAGCAGGTCAACGATCGCCTCGGCCACGAGGTGGGAGACGCGGCGATCCGCGCCACCGCCGAACTGCTGCGTGCCGCCGTCCGCCCAACCGATCTGGTCGCCCGGCTGGGCGGCGACGAGTTCGCGCTCTGGCTGGATGGGGCCGACCTGGCAACGGCGGTCGCCAGGGCGGAGCGGCTGGTCGCCGATGCGCGGCTCGCCCTGGCGCATACCGCTCCGCCTCAGGTCACCCTGTCACTTTCGATTGGGATCGCGGCACGCACGAACGCCGAGGAATCGGTCGGTCACCTGCTGATGCGCGCGGACAGCGCGATGTACGCCGTCAAACGCGAAGGCAAGGCTGGATGGTCGGTCGCCACGTGACCGCGGCGAGGGGGAGCATGAGTGCTGACCAGTACGACGAGGCGAAGCGCATCGCCCGCGCGGGCACGGTTGAGGAGAGGGCTGCCCTTGCCCGACGTGGCGACCTCGCGCCGGAGCTCCTCTTCTATCTGGCCGCCGATCAGGATGGCGTGGTCAGGGCGGCCGTCGCCGCCAACGACTCCACGCCGGCTCAGGCAAACCGTCTGCTTGCCGATGACGCCGACGAAAAGGTGCGCACAGCGCTCGCCCGCAAGATCGCCGCGCTCGCGCCCACCCTTGACGCCGAGAGCCGGGATCGATTGCAGCGCCTGACGGTCGAGACCCTGCGCAAGTTGGTCGAAGATACCGCTGTCTCGGTGCGCGCCGCAATCGCCGACGTGGTCAAGGAGATGCCGGACGCGCCGCGCGAGCTGATCCTTCGTCTGGCACACGACGTCGAGATCGACGTGTGCGGACCGGTTCTCGAATTTTCGCCGCTTTTGACCACCGAGGATCTGCTCGGTCTGATCGAGCAGCCGCCCAACCCCGATGCCCTGGCGGCGATCGCGCGTCGCCCGCACTTAAACGAAACGGTCTCCGACGCCATCGCCGGCACAGCCTCAAGCCCGGCCATCGTCTCGCTGTTGCGCAACAGCTCGGCGCAGATCCGCGAGGCAACGCTCGATTCGCTCATTGCCCGGGCGGCCGACCATGTCGAGTGGCACGAGCCCCTGGTGCACAGGCCGAAACTGTCTCCCCGCGCGGCGCGGGCGCTCTCAGCCATTGTTGCGGATCACCTCGTGCGCAGCCTCGCCGCCCGGCCCGATCTCGACCAGTCGACGATCGAGTTCCTGCGTCGACAGACCGCCACGCAACTTTCCTGGCGCATGCCGGATGTCGGCACCCATCGTTCTGACCATCCGCAACCGGCTGAAGCGATGGCGAAGGCAGCCGAGTTGACGATCCGCGGCCTGCTGGATGATGCGACCTTGCTTGCCGCCGCATCGCGCGGCGAAGCGCGCCTCGTTGCCGCCATGCTAGCGCGTGCGGCCTCGCTTCCGCTCGCCGTGGTGGATCGCGCGGTCACACTGCGCTCGGCCAAGGGCTTGGTGTCGGTGTGTTGGAAAGGCGGCTTCTCGCCCAAGGTGCTTGAGGCGGTGCAGGGGCTGCTGGGGCGCCTGCCGCCTTCCGGCATGCTGGTCGCGAACGGTGAGTCCTGGCCGCTGTCCGAAGAGGAGATGCGCTGGCAACTCGCCTTCCTGATGCGCGAGAGCAGGGCCCGGGCCTGAACGCGCCCTCTGCGCTCGAGGCCGCTCTGCGCCAGACTCGGTGGCTTGCCCTCCGTCGCCCATGCCCGGCGGGCTCCCACCTGGTCGTTCCCGCCTTCACCCGTGCCCCCGGAATTGCGCGCAAGACGGGCCGGAGACGGCCACAGCGACCGAACACCGGAGGCCGGCTTCGAAACGAAGCCAGTCTCCTTGCCGGCGCGGTGTGATGTGGATCACACTGCGTCTCGTCTCACAGTGCGACTCTCATCGGGAACGCACCGGTTAGGGGGTTCGCGCGATGCAGGGGAATGACGGCACGGGGGCTCCTCCTTGCGGCGACGGAAGGATCGCGGCCAAAGCGGCCGATCGGGCTGAGCGTGTCGAGTTGGGAGCCGATCTGCGTGACTGGGCCTGCAGCGAGGCGGTTCAGTGCGCTGCCCTGATCCGGCAGGGCAAGGCCGGGCGCGAGGTGGGCCCCCTGGTGGCGGCGGCGTTGCGCGCGACGGACGCGCTGGCGCATAGGCCCCTGCCACCAGAAGCACAGGCCCTGCTGAAGGCCTCTGCGCTGGAAGCGCTGCGCACCCTGGCGTGCAGCGATGGACGGCAAAGACGACGCACCCCGCCTTCGGCCTGAGGTGCAGAACCCGGTCGGCTCGTCGCTGCCTGCGGGTGACGCTCCGCACACCGCCCCGGCGTGGCGAGACCGCTGGCAGGAGCGCTATCAGGCCGCGCCATGGCTGTTCGGTCGCAATCCGAGTGCCTGGCTGATCGGCCTCGATCCCATCCTGCCCCGGCAAGGCCGCGCCCTCTCTCTCGGCGAGGGGGAAGGGCGGAACGCGGTCTGGCTTGCCCAGCGGGGGCTCTCGGTCACTGCAGTCGATTTCGCCCCCGTTGCACTTGCGCGCGCCGGTCTGCTCGCCGCGGAAGCGTGTGTACGGCTGACGCTGATCGAGGCCGACATCACGCAGTGGCGGCCGCCGGCTGGCGGCTTCGACCTCGTGCTGCTCATGTTCCTACAGTTGCCGCCGGCTGAGAGGGTACCGGCGCACCGGGCGGCGGTTGAGGCGCTGGCCCCTGGCGGCTTGCTTGTTCTGGAGGCCTTTGCACCGGGGCCGTGGCGGGACTGCGGGCCGAAGACCGATGACGCGCGCTACGACCCGGCGACCCTCCAGCATGATTTCCGCGGCCTCACGGTTCTCGAGCTGATGACCGGTCTTGCCGTGCTGGGCGAGGGGGAGGCGCATCGCGGTGAGGCGTCGATCGTGCGTCTGCTCGCGCGCCGCCCGCCCCTTGACGGCCGGGGTCATACTCCGAGGTAGGTGGCATGGACGAACATGGTTCTTTCGCCGCCTTGAAACTCTTCCTGGTGTTCGGGCCGCTGTTGGGCTTGCTGCTGCTAGACCGCTACCACCTCATGCGCGATCGTAAACGCGAAGAGGAGGCCAAGGCCCAGGGGAACACACCAGCCGCCGAGCGGCGTCCCGGCAGCTGAAAGCCCCGAGTGCGATCACCCGAAGCCAGGGGAATGTTCACGGACTTGCCCGCGGCCCGTTCGCCGCTCGGCTGCCACAATGGAAACGCTTGCCCGCTACGAGTTCCTGATGTTCCTCGCCCTGCCTCTCCTGTGGGGCGTGCGCGAGATCTGGCTCCTGCGGCGCGAGCGGCGCCGGGCGCAGCGCGAGCGGGAGCGCTGAGGCTTCAGCCCAACCGCGGCATGCGGAACGGCAGCAGGAGTTTCACCCACGCTTGGCGGAAGCGGTCGAGTGCCAGCGCCTCGTGCACGCCACGCGCCTGCTCGCCCCACAGACGGCTCGCCACCTCGCTTCGCGCGTAGAACGGCGCGTCCTCCAGCGTGCGCACGAGCTGCGGCTTCATGCCTGCATCGGCCCTGGTCGGGCGCGGCATGCGCCACAGCGTCCCCGGCAGGCGCGCCACCGGCGGGCAGTCGCGCTCCACGACCGTGCCGTCGGGTCGAAAGAGCAGGGCAAGCGAAAGGGCCGAGCCGTCGCGCCGTTCGGCATCGTACAGGACCCCCGTTCCCGCCCTCATCGTGGCCCTGCTCCAGGTCCAGAAGCGGAACGCGTCCTCCAGCGGTTCCGATCCGGCGTTCGAGTCCAAGTAGCCAGGACCAGACCAGGAGAGGGCGGGGTCGCGCATCTGAACCTCGACCCGCGCGTGCGGCGCAAGCGGTGCCCAGAGATGGCGACGGGCGGGATCGAGCACGAAGAGGCGGGCCGGCAGGGCAGTTGGATGCACCCGCACCAGCCCGCGCACCCGTCGGGGAATGGGAACCGCGATCTCGTCGATGCCGATGCTGAGCGCGTTGCCATCCCAGGTCAGGGAAGACCGCCCGACGCGGTAGCTCGTGGCGTCGCGGGCGAGTGCTGCCCGCCCGCGCTCCGTCATCGCCCAGCGTGCGCGCGGCCCGTAGAGGGCGACGTTCAACGCGACGTGGTTCTCCGGCTCGCCCAGCCCGCGTCCGCGCGCCCAGGCGTAGTAAGGCGAGAAGACGGAGCCGACGAAGGCGATGATGGTCAGCCCATGGGTTCCGTCATCGCTGAGCGCGTCGACATACCACCAGGCATAGCCGCCGCGAGGAACCGCCGCGTCGAAGCATGGTCCGCCATCAGGGCCGAGGCAGCGAGGCGCCCCGACATCAGCGCCATCGGCACCCCGGGTCCCGGGTGCACGCTTCCCCCCGCCAGGTACAGGCCTGGAATCCGCGCTTTCGCCCCCGGCCTCTGGAAGGAGGAGCGCCACCCCGCGAGGTCCCGTCCGTAGAGCGCTCCTCCCGTCGCCGGGAACATCCGCGCCCACTCCGCCGGGCCGGTGCGCCGCATCGCTCCCGGCTCCCAGGAGATCTGCAGTCCGCAGCGGGCCAGAAGCGCGAAGGTCGCCAGTTCGCATCGTTCGATCTCCTCCGGCGTCGGTTGCCCGCGATCGCCGCGGGCAGGCGCGTTCACCAGCACAAGCAGCCGCTCTGGCCCGCCCGGTGGTGTGCCATCGTCGCCGCGATCCTGCGCGCAAATATAG
>CALBEG010000140.1 GCA_937927455.1 uncultured Elioraea sp.
GTCGGTCTCCAGCGACCGTTCATGCACCTCGTCGAACAGGACGGCACCGACCCCCTCGAGGCTGGGATCGTTCTGCAGCCGGCGCACCAAAAGGCCTTCGGTGACAACCTCGATCTCGGTCGCGTCGGACACCACACGCTCAAGCCGTGTGGCGAGGCCGACCCGGCGTCCGAGGGGTTCGCCAAGCAAGTCGGCAAGGCGTCTCGCGGCAGCGCGGGCGGCCAGGCGGCGCGGTTCGAGGAGAAGGATCTTTCGTCCGGCCCGCCAGGGTGCCGCGAGCAGCGCGATGGGGACCAGCGTGGTCTTGCCCGCGCCGGGCGGGGCGACGAGCACGGCGTTGCCACGCGCCAGCGCCTCCTCGAGCACGGGCAGAGCGCCGAGCACGGGGAGGTTTTGCGCCTCGTCGGGAAGGGGGGGAAGGGTCACCGTGGAGCGGGTAGCGGGAATCGAACCCGCGCATCCAGCTTGGGAAGCTGGCAGGCTACCATTACATCATACCCGCCTGCTCTCCGCGACGATGTATAGGCAGCGGGGTCGGCGAGGACAAGACTGCGCCTGGCATGCTTGATTTCCGCCCGGCCCAGCCGCAAGCCTCCCGCCGCCATGGCAGACGACGACCCCGCAAACCCCCTGCGCCGCGGCCGCCCCGCAACCCTTGCCGTGCGCGGCGGGCTCGCGCGCAGCCGATGGATGGAGACCGCAGAGGCTCTCTTCCTCACCTCGGGCTTCGTCTACGATTCGGCGGCCGAGGCGGAAAGCACCTTCCTCGGCGAGGTCTCGCGCTACCAGTACAGTCGCTTTGGCAATCCCACCGTTGCCATGTTCGAAGCCCGCCTCGCCGCCCTCGAGGGGGCGGAGGCCTGCCGGGCGACAGCCACCGGTATGGCGGCCGTCGCCTCTGCCCTGCTCGCCCACCTCAAGGCGGGAGACCGCCTCGTCGCCTCGCGCGCCCTGTTCGGCTCCTGCCACTGGATCGTCTCGACCCTGCTTCCGAAGTTCGGCATCGAAACGGTCTTCGTCGACGGCACGAAGGAGACGGAGTGGCGCGAGGCACTGGCGCGGCCCGCCCAGGCCGTGTTCCTGGAGACCCCCTCCAACCCCTGCCTCGAGGTGATCGATCTCCGCCTCGTCTCCGATCTCGCGCACCGGGCAGGGGCTCTCCTCATGGTGGACAATGTGTTCGCCACCCCGCTCCTGCAGCGCCCTCTGGGGTTGGGAGCGGACGTGGTGATCTATTCGGCGACGAAACACATCGACGGACAGGGCCGCTGTCTCGGCGGGGCAGTGCTTGGCCCCCGCGTCTGGATTGAGGAGACGCTGCACCCCTTCCTGCGCAACACTGGCCCAGCCCTCTCTCCCTTCAACGCCTGGGTATTGCTCAAAGGCCTCGAAACCCTCCCCGTCCGCCTGCCCGCGATGCAGGCGTCGGCGGCCGCGATCGCCGATTTCCTCGCAACCCGGGCGGAAGTCGCGCGTGTGCTCTATCCCGCGCGCGCCGACCACCCCCAGCACGCGCTCGCCATGCGCCAGATGGCGGGTGGCGGGACCATCGTCAGCGTCGACCTCGCCGGCGGCAAGGAGGCCGCCTTCCGCTTCCTCGACTCCTTGCGCCTGATCGACATCAGCAACAACCTCGGCGATGCGAAGAGCCTGGCGACGCATCCGGCGACGACGACGCATCAGAGGATCGGGGCCATGGAGCGCGCGCGCCTCGGGATCGGCGATGGTCTGGTGCGCCTCTCCATCGGGCTTGAGGATGTGCGCGACCTGATCGAGGACATCGCGCAGGCGCTCGATGCCGCCCGAGCCGCAGCGGCAGAGTGAGACGATGCCGGGTCCCTCCTACACCGAGGTCACGCGCGACGTCCGTGTCACCGTCCGCCCCGAATATCTGCCTGACCAGTCCGAGCCCGCCGAGGGCCGCTGGGTCTGGGCCTACCACGTGACGATCGCCAACGAAGGGGCGGAGACGGTGCAGCTGCTCCGCCGCACCTGGATCATCACGGACTCCCAAGGGCGCACGCAGCGCGTGCACGGCCCGGGCGTGGTTGGCGAACAGCCGGTGCTCGCGCCGGGCGAGTCGTTCCGCTACACCTCGGGCACGCCGCTTGCCACCCCATCAGGCTTTATGCGCGGCTTCTACCACATGGTGGTGTGCGCGACCGGGGAGGCTTTCGACGTCGTGATCCCTCCCTTCGCCCTGGATGTGACGGAGCGCCCGGCCCGGCTGAACTGACGCCTCTGCTCAAGGCAGGCGGAGCAACAGGCGCACCAGGCGTCGTGTCATTGGTGAGAAAAGACGCGGGGCGAAAAAGTTGCCGGCGACGCGTTTCACGCCTTCCGCATACGTCGGGTAGGGCAGCACGAGATCGGCAAGGGTGGCGACCGACACGCCTCGGCGGATGGCGAGCGCGAGGAGGCCGATGATCTCGCCCGCGTGCGGGGCGACCACGCCGGCACCGAGCACGCGCCCGCGCCTGTCGGCGATGATCTTGACGAGGCCATGCCGCACGCCTTCGGTCGCCGCACGGTCGGTCTCGGCGATCGGCCAGCGCAGGATGGCGAGATCGGCAAGGCCTCGCGCCTGTGCTTCGGCCTCGGTGAGCCCTGCGGAGGCGAGTTCGGGATCTGTATAGAGGCAGCGCGGGATCGTTTCAGGAGCGATTTTCGCAGGCAGGCGGAACAGCGCGCGGCGCAGGATCACCCCTGCATGGTGGGATGCAGCGTGGGTGAAGCGCTGCGGCCCGACCCCCGCGATGTCGGCGATGTCGCCGGCGGCAAAGACGCGGCGGTTGGAGAGGCTGCGCAGGCTGCGATCGACGCGGACGCCGTGTGGCGTTGTTTCGACGCCCGCATGATCGAGAGAGAGCCCCGCGAGATTGGGCGTCCGCCCGGTGGCGAGCAGGAGGTGGCTTCCGACGATGCGCTCCTCCCTCCCCTCGCCCGCCTCGAGCAGGACGGCGAGGCCCGCTTGCTCCGGCTCGACACGCGCGATACGCACGCCCTCGCGCACCACGACACCCTCGCGGTGCAGGGCGAACAGGAGCCCGGCGACGAGTTCCCCATCCTCGCGCGCGACCGCCCGCCCCGCCTCGAGCACGGTGACGCGGGCGCCGAGCCGGGCGAAGGCCTGCGCCATCTCGAGCCCCATCGCTCCCGCGCCGAGCACGATCAGGTGCCCAGGGATCGCATCCAGCGACCAAAGGTTCTCGTTGGTCAGGAACGCCACCCGCTCAAGACCGGGGATCGGAGGAATCGCCGGGCGCGTGCCGGTGGCGATGACGATGCGACGCGCAGCGATCGTTGCACCATCGGCGAGCACGCGATCCCGCCCCGCGAAGCGCGCCTCGCCCAAGATGACGCGCGCGCCGAGCCCCCGGTATCGATGCGCGGAGTCGTTCGGCGCGATGTCGGCGATGGCGCGACGCACGTCGGCCATGACGGCGGCGACATCGATCGCGCCTTCCGTCCTCAGCCCGTATCGTTCCGCCTCCCGTGCCATCGCCACGCGGCGCGCGGCGGCAAGCAGTGCCTTGGAGGGCACGCAGCCCGCGTTCAAGCACTCCCCGCCCAACGCCGCGCGCTCGATCAGCACCACGCGCGCGCCGAGCTGTGCGGCTCCGGCCGCGACCGAGAGCCCCGCAGCACCGCCGCCGATGACGACGAGATCCGCCTCAGTCATCGCGCACCCCGCGCTTGGCAGCCACGTGCCGCCAGAGGACGGGCAACAGGGCGAGCACGCCAAGCCCGACGAGAGGCAGCAGAACGGCGGGCGAGAGGGCGAGGTCGAG
Organism: uncultured Elioraea sp.; assembly: GCA_937927455.1. GTDB lineage: Bacteria > Pseudomonadota > Alphaproteobacteria > Acetobacterales > Acetobacteraceae > Elioraea. Next base: position 3,792 of record CALBEG010000140.1, read on the forward strand.
ATCGGGGCGCCCTCCCGTGGCAAGCACCTTGGCTGCCGCCGCCCCGAGCCCAGCGTAGACGAAGGCGGCCGGCACGATGCCGATCAGGGTGGCGAGCGCATAGGGACCAAGCCGCATGCCAATGAGCGCCGGCGCGATGTTGACCAGCCAGAAGGGCACCAGTGGAACCAGGCGCAGGAACAGGAGGTAGAAGGCGCCATCGCGCTCGAGCCCTGGGCGGATTCGCGCAACCAGAGGCGCGGCGCGGCGCGCAACAAGCGGGGCGAAGGCCGTGCGCACAGCGAGGAAGATCACGATCGCGCCGATCAAGGCACCCACCACCGAGAGCGCCGTACCCCACCAGAGGCCGAACAGCAGCCCGCCCGCCACGGTGAAGAAGACGCCCACGGGCAACGAGGCCGCGACCACCGCCGCATAGGAGACGACGAACACGGCAGCCGCCTGGACCGGTGCCTGCGACACGCGCGCGCGAAGCTCCGCGTGGCGCGCCGCCAGTGCCTCGAGCGAGAAATGGTCGACCGCCCCGCTCATCACAAGCCCGAGCGCGAGAGCCGCCACCAGGGTGATCAGCGTCCAGCGCAGCCACACCGCCCGCCAACCCTGCCATGGCGATGCCTGCCCCTCGGGACGAGACGGCCGAGGCGGCAAGCGGGTGCGACACGCCGACCCGGCGGGCGCTCAGCGCTCGTCAGCCTCATCGCCTGCAATCCCGCCGCGTCGACCCCGGCGTTGACCCCACATGCACCTCGTGGCTATAGCCGCCGGGAACGAAGAGCGGCGGCGAGGGAAAGACGCCGGCGCACCACGCTAATGTGGCTCCAGCTCTTGCCTGGAATGGAGAGTTCGTCGTGACCAAGCGCACCTATCAGCCGAGCAAGCTCGTCCGCAAGCGCCGGCATGGCTTTCGCGCCCGCATGCGCACGGTGGGTGGGCGCAAGGTGCTGGCTGCGCGCCGTGCCAAGGGGCGCAAGCGCCTCTCCGCCTGAGCCCCGCCCCGCCGGCAGGCCTCCGGCCCCCGAGCGGATGACGCGTCGCGCGGAGTTCCTGGCGGTGGCGGCGAAAGGTCGGAAGGCGTCCATGCCGGGTCTTGTGCTGCAGGGGGTGAAGATCGAGGGGCGCGCGGGGACCCGGCTCGGCTTCACCTGCTCGCGCAAGGTGGGGGGGGCGGTCGAACGCAACCGGGCGCGGCGAAGGCTGCGCGCAGCGGCCGATGCCGTGCTTCGCCCGGGGCCCGCAGGGTGGGATCTCGTTCTGATCGGCCGCGCCGCCACCCTCGATCGACCCTTCGCCCTCCTGGTCGACGATCTTCGCCAGGGCCTGGCCCGGATCGGCGCGGCATGAGCCCTCTCGCCCATCTCCTGCGCGGTGGCATCACCGCCTATCAGTGGACGATCCGGCCCGTGATCGGTGCCAACTGCCGCTTCGTCCCCTCCTGTTCCGAGTACGCCAAGGACGCGATCGCGACCCACGGTGCGGTGAAGGGGGCGGGGCTTGCCGCCTGGCGCATCCTGCGCTGCAACCCCTGGTGCGCGGGCGGGCACGACCCGGTGCCGCCGCGACGCTGCGACAGCCCCTGAAGGCGCGGACGACATGGTCGACCAGAAGCGGCTGATCCTCGCGATCAGCATCTCCATCGTCATCCTGTTCCTGTTCGAGATTTTCTGGAACCAGCCCATCCGCGAGGCCGAACGCGCCCGCCAGGCGGAGCTTGCCGAGATCGCCCGCATCGAGGCCGAAAGGGCGGCCGCTGAAGCACCCGGTACCTCTCCCTCCCTCGCCGCGCCGGCGCCAGGAATGGGACCGGCGGCTGTCGCTGCGCCCTCCATCCCCGCCTCTCTCCGCGTGCGGATCGAGACGCCGGAGATCGAGGGGTCGGTCAACCTCGCCGGTGCGGTCATCGACGACATCTCGCTCCGCCGCTTCGGCGTCACCCCCGACCCCGCGTCGGACCGCGTGCGCCTGTTCACCCCGCGCGGCACCCCGGAGGCCTATTTTGCCCAATTCGGCTGGGCAGCGGCGGGCAGCGACGTCGCCGTGCCCGGCCCGGACACGATCTGGCAAACCTCGGCCAACGTGCTGACCCGTGGCAGGCCGATCACCCTTTCCTGGGACAATGGCCAAGGCCAGAGATTTGAAATCATTCTCGCGGTCGACGACCACTTTTTATTTACGGTCGAACAGCGGGTGACGAACAGCGGGGCCGCCACGGTGGCGGTGAACCCATGGGCGCGGGTGCGCCGCGAATACACACCGCAGACGGGCGGGTTCTTCATCTCGCACGAGGGGCTGGCCGGCGTCTTCGACGGCAGGCTCACCGAACAGACCTACCAGGAGGCGCGTGACGAGGCGCAAAAACGAGGGGGCATTTCGTTGCAGCGCGAAGGTCGCGGCGGCTGGGCCGGCTTCACGGACAAGTATTGGCTCGGCGCGCTGATCCCCGACCAGACGCAGGCTACCACCTTCACCTGGCGCGTCATCTCGGAGGGCGCGCAGCCACGCTACCAGATCGACTTCCTCGCCGGCGACAAGGTCATCGGTCCGGGACTTTCAACCTCCTCGCGGAATTTCCTATTCGCTGGCGCCAAAGAGGTGGCGGTGATCGACCGAGTCGCCGCCCAGCTCAACGTGGCGGGCTTCGACAAGGCGATCGATTGGGGCTGGTTCTACTTCCTCACTCGCCCGTTCTTCGCCGCCCTGCATTGGCTGCACGAACTGACCGGGAACTACGGGGTGGCGATCCTGATCTTCACCCTGTTCCTGAAGGTCCTGTTCTTCCCTCTCGCCAACAAGTCCTACCGCTCGATGAGCAAGATGAAGCTCCTTGCACCCCAGATGCAGGAGCTGAAGGAGAGGTACAAGGACGACCCAACCAAGATGCAGCAGGAGATGATGGCGCTCTACAAGCGCGAGAAGGTGAACCCCGTCTCGGGATGTCTGCCTATTCTGCTGCAGATTCCAGTATTCTTCGCCCTATACAAGGTGCTGTTCGTCACCATCGAAATGCGGCACGCGCCGTTCTTCGGCTGGATCCAGGACCTCTCTGCGCCCGATCCGACCAACATCTTCAATCTGTTCGGCCTCATCCCGTTCGACCCCACAGTCATCCCCATCATCGGGCCGTTCCTCCATCTCGGCATCTGGCCCCTGTTCATGGGCCTGACGATGTATCTGCAGCAGAAGCTGAACCCCGCCCCGCCTGACCCGATCCAGCAGAAGGTGTTCATG
>CALBEG010000141.1 GCA_937927455.1 uncultured Elioraea sp.
TCTCGCCCGCGGCGAGAAGGTCGGCTGCGCGGGCAGAAGAGTAGCGGTCAAGCCGTCGCAGCATATCGGAGATGTCACGGTCCACGTGGTGATGGATCGCCTGGGTCAGACGAGGCCCCTTGCTGCCTGTCCAGGCGAGCGAGGGATGCACGCGCTGCACGCCCCAGCGCTTGGTGCCCTTGCGCGACAGACGCGGTACTGCGGAGGTACCGAAACTGCCGCCCCACCCGTACCGCACCAGGTGAGAGCCGATGAAGTTATCTACCGGGATCTCGTGCCAGGCGTACGGCGAGGTTTGGATCACATGGCGGATTTCCGCGGCCAGCGCAGGTGGGACTCGCTCGTCCGCATCGATTTCGAGGATCCACTCGCCCAGGCAGGCGGCAAGCCCGGCGTTGCGGCGGTCGCCCTCGATCTCCCAGGCCCCCTCGAGAATGCGCGCGCCGAAGCTGCGTGCAATCTCCGCCGAACGGTCGGTGCTACGGTCAAGCACGACGACGATCTCGTCGGCGAAAGTCAGGCCCTCCAGGCAGTGGGCCAGCCGGGCCTCCTCGTTGCGCGCCACCACCAGGGCAGACAGGCGTGGCCGGCTCATGTCAGTGCCATGGCTGGCCGGGCCCGGTCGAGCAGGGCCATTGCCGCCGCGAACGCATCGTCCACCGCAAGCGAGCCCATTAAGCTGCCGGTGGTGCGAGGGTCGAAGCCAGGGGCGGAGACCAGCTCCGTCACGGGCACCTGCGTGTGGGCGACCGCGGTGAACCGCCCCATCGGCGCGTATTCCGCCACGGGCGAGGGGCCGAACAGGCCAAGGGTCGGAGCGCCGGCGGCGGCGGCGAGATGCATCAGTCCGGAATCGTTACCGACAAACAGCGCGCAGCGCGCCAGACAGGCGGCGGCCTCGCTCAGGCTGAGCCGACCGACGAGGTCGATGGTGCGGCCGCGCGGCAGGGCGGCGAGGACCGGCTGGGCGAGGGCGGCCTCTTCTGCGCCCGGGCCGGCGAACACGGCAGCGCGTGATCCCGGCAAAGGCCCATCGGCACCGGAGAGACGATCGAACAGCGCAACGAACCGTTCAGGCGCCCACACCTTGCCACGCCAGTTCGCGGTGGGCCCGAGCCCGATGACGGGTTTGCCCGGCGGAATGAGCGTCTCGGCCCTGGCGCGATCGTGCGCTGACGTCCAAACGACCGGAGCCGGCGGCGGGTCGAGGCCCAACACGGACCCGATCTGCGCAAGCCGCGGCCGACCCGCCCGGCGCCGCCCCATTACGGCGCGCCGTCGCGCCGAGAGACACCAGGCGAGCAGCGACCCGCGCAGGTCGACCACCAGGTCCCAGCGTGTGCCGACCACCTGCCGCCAGAGACCGAACCAATGCGCGGCCAAGCGGCGCTTGCGCAAAACGATGACCCGCTCAAGCCCCGGCATGTGTGCGAACAGGCCGGCAGCGGCGGGACCGCAGGCGACCGTGATCCGCGGCTCGCTCTCGGTTCGCAGCACATGGTCGATGAGGCCCGTGGACAGCACGGCATCGCCGATCCGGGTCGCGGTCACAAAAAGGATCCGGCTCATGCGGCGGCCTCTAGCACAGCTGCCACGGGATTGCGCGAGAAGCCCGTGCAAGCCAACTCTTGCCCATGCCGATCGCCCACCTGGCCGACCGCGGGGTCCTGTCCGTCTCGGGGCCGGACGCCCGCCCCTTCCTGCAGGGCCTCGTTTCGAACGACGTCGCCCAGGTCGGTCAGGCCGCATCTGCCCTTTGGGCCGCGCTGCTGACTCCGCAAGGCAAGTGGCTCGCCGATTTCCTCCTGATCGGAGAGGGAGAGCGCATCTTGCTCGATTGCGAACGCGCCCAGGCCTCCTGGCTTGCCTCCCATCTGACGCGCTATCGGCTGCGGGCAAAAGTGGCGATCGCGGATGAGACCGACCGGTGGACGGTGTTCGCCGCCTGGGGTGGGGGCGAGCCAGCCGAACAACCGGGTGTTCTCGTCGTGCGCGACCCTCGCCTGCCCGAAGCCGGCTGGCGTTGTCTCGCGTCTCCAGGGGCAATCCGGCCGGACGCGACGGCGGAGGACTACGATCGGCATCGGCTCGCGCTTGGGCTTCCTGACGGATCGAAGGATCTCGAAAGCGGCAAGACGGTGCTGCTGGAGGCGGGCTTCGACGAACTGAACGGAATCTCCTGGAGCAAGGGCTGCTGGATGGGCCAGGAGCTCACGGCACGCACCAAGTATCGCGGTTTGGTGAAGAGGCGACTGGTCCCGGTGCGGGTCGAGGGGCCGTTGCCTACGCCTGGTACGCCGGTCCTGCGCGAGGGGGTGGAGGTCGGAACAATTCGGTCCGGGCGCGGTGATCGCGCTCTCGCCATCCTTCGCCTTGAGGCCTTGGCCTGTCCTGGGGTGTTGCGCTGCGGCGAGGCCGTGCTTGTTCCGGAAATTCCGGCCTGGCTCTCGCTCACGGCTGACAGCACCCCGTGATGGAGAGGCGCGAGGCGGAGGGTGCGGAGCCGGCCAATCAGGCCGACGCCATGGGCCAAGCGATGGGGCAGGAGCGGGCGGTCGACGACACGCCGCCACCGGTGCGGATCCATCCTCCCGTCCTCTTTCCTGCGATCATGGGTGCCGGGCTCCTGCTCGACTGGGTCGTTCCCCTCACGCATGGTGCGTGGCCCGGTGCGATACGCTACGGGCTCGGGGGTATGCTCGTTCTCGTGGCTGCCCTGCTCGCCGGCTGGGCAGCCTGGGTCTTCCATCGTGCCGGAACCGATATCCCCACCTTCCGCCCAGCGCGACGTTTCGTCGCTACGGGCCCTTACGCCTTCACGCGCAACCCGATGTATCTCGGCCTCGTCCTGCTCCTCGCCGGGCTGGGCATGATGGTGGCGAGTGCCTGGCTGCTTCTCCTCACCCCGGTCTTCGCGTTCCTGCTTGATAGGCTCGTGATCGCGCGCGAAGAGCCCTATCTCGCCGCCCGCTTCGGCGACCCTTACCGCGCCTATCTGCGTCGCGTGCGGCGCTGGCTGTGACGATGCGGTGCAGCTACGGCGGCCGGAGTGTTCCACCGCCGCCCTGCCGCTGCGGTCAGGCCGTCCGGTCGATCCCGCTCTCTCCGAGCGCCGCCTGCGCCGCAGCCAGCCGCGCGACCGGAACGCGATAAGGGGAACAAGAGACGTAATCGAGCCCCACCCGCTGGCAAAAGGCGATGGAGGCCGGATCGCCACCGTGCTCGCCGCAGATGCCGAGCTTGAGCCCAGGTTTCGTGCGGCGTCCCTTCTCCACCGCGATCCGCACCATCTCGCCCACCCCCTCGACGTCGAGGGTGACGAACGGATCCTTCGGCAGGATGCCCTTCTCGACATAGAGCGGCAGGAACTTGCCGGCATCATCGCGCGACAGCCCGAACACGGTCTGGGTGAGGTCGTTGGTACCGAAGGAGAAGAAGTCGGCCACCTCGGCGATTCTGTCGGCGATCAGAGCCGCGCGGGGAAGCTCGATCATCGTGCCAACGCTGTAGTCGAGGCGCTGCCCCCGTTCGGC
>CALBEG010000142.1 GCA_937927455.1 uncultured Elioraea sp.
GGGCCCCTGCCGGGCGGCATACCATTCGCGCGTATGAGGGCGCCGTCGCCGCCCCGGCGTCTAACCGACGCTGGGCCTCGGACGGTTTCGAGATCCCTCGCTGGAACGTCGAGGTCGTCCGCGTCGCCTTCGCCATCGACACCCACGACCGCGAGGTCATGGGCTGGGTCGCCACCTCCAGCGGTCGCTTCAGTGGCGAGATGATCCACGAGATGATGCTTGACTGCGTCGGACTGCGTTTGCATGTCCTGAGTGCGTCGCAACCAGTCCGGTTGCTCGCTGACACTGGCTCCGCCTGCACCGCCGGCGAGACAACGGACTTCGCCATTGCGCTGAACCTCATCGCCTGCTTCACACCCGTCCGCAGCCCCGAGAGCAACGGCGCTGCGATGCTTTCGTGATGACCGTCACGCGTGACGACGTCCACGGGAAACCCAGGCCCGACGCCATGTCCGTTCTGCAGCGCTGCATCGTCTCGTTTGCAGGCCGGAACACCATTCACCGTCACAGCGGGTTGCACGAGCGCAAGCCCCGAGCGTCCACAGCCGCCCAATCCTCAACACGAGTCGACCGCCCGAAGCGACAGGGGGGGCTGTTCCTGTCGGGGTCCTGTTTTCGCCCGCTCAAGCGGGCTTGCTGCGCCCACGTCTCGTTCTCGGGGGGAACCCTCGCCACGACCTGATCTCCCGAGTTGCGAAACCTTCCGCAGGCGGCGAACTGGCGGAGCGGGACGAAGGAGGCTGACAGTGCATGCGGCTGACGCGGCATCCTGCGGGTGAAGGATCAGTGTGTGCCGCTGGGGGCATTTTCAATCTCAAGGCGGGGCTTCGGTTGGCGTGATTTTCTCTTCTACATGCGGTCGACAGACGTCGCTGTGCGAACGTCTCGTTCCCTGGATCCGCACGCGCGTGTTCGCGCATCTTCCTCGATGTGGCAGTCGAATGGAGCGAATTCGTGCGGCGCGTCCTCGATGCTGCCCATCTCGAGGAGCATCGTCATCGACGGGGGTCTGCGCACAGGGGGCCGCTGTGCACCATCAAGAAGTTTCAGAAACGGGCTGAAATTAAATCTGCACGGTGTCTGCGACGGAGACCGCCAGGTCCTCCAGGGGAGACAGCGACGGCCTATGGTCCTGCTTCCTGGCGAAGGAGAGCGCGGCACTCGCCACGGCGCAGAATGTGTCTGCAACGCCTGCGCATCGAGATCATGTTCGGTCGCGGTGGGGAGCGGTCAGCGTCGCCGCCAGATACCGCCGACGCGCACACGCCTCCTTCGTCCCGATCACACCCGCCGCAACCGGCGCCGCCGGAGCGGACCATGGGCGCTGCGGTGAAAAGGCGAAGATCAGACCGAACCCGAGAGGGGATGAGAACGAGCAGCGCAGTGTCCAAGGCTGCTGCCGAAGCTCGCCGCTGTGTTGTCGAACAGGGCCGAGAGGGGAAGGTCGATTGCGGCCACGCCGAACGGCTTTCGCCAAGAACGCGCGCAGACCGTTGTCCGCAGCGATGTGAACTTGGCCGTGGAAGCAATGCCGCGCGGCCGCCGATCGTGCGATGTCTGAAGACCCCGCCCGCCCGTTGCGGGCGGGGCCGTTGCAAGGCGGCCGTCTGATGGATCAGGCAGCGGGGCGGAGGGCCGGGGCCATGCCGCCGAGGCGGACGGAGCCGGCATCGGCGACGGGCTTGAGGGCCGGGGCCATGCCGCCGAGGCGGACGGAGCCGGCATCGGCGACGGGCTTGAGGGCCGGGGCCATGCCTCCGAGGCGGACGGAGCCAGCATCGGCGACGGGCTTGAGGGCCGGGGCCATGCCTCCGAGGCGGACCGTGCGGGAGTCCTGCGTCGCAGAGGCGGTGAGGACGGTGGTCATGGTGATCTCCTTCGTTCGTCTCTCGACTGCGTGTTCCTGCTTTGTTCCAGGCGCCGACGGCAAGAGGGGCGGTCGGCTCGGGCGGAGGCGGCAGGCCAGCGGGGCAGTCTCTCCCGCCGAGTTGCCAAACCGTATTAGGATATTTGGCCTATTGCAAGAGTTTTGTCCTAGGGACGAGAGGAGTGAGCTGCGAGGCCACGCCGCCGCCCGGGCCAGCAGGTGCGCTGGGCATGCAGCGTCAACCATCCGCTCCCCCTCGGTCTTTGGCGTGCAAGCGGTCGTCTCCATGCCCTGGATTAGATGGTGCAAATCCTTCAGGCTCGGTTAACGTCAGTTCGTGGCGCATCATGATCATGCTTTCCGCTTCGATGCCAGACATCCGTGTGGGTGATCTGCCCGCCTCGTCGGCCTTGCGGCTCCGCCTGAAGCTGATTGGCGTCATGGACGCATGGAGCGTGTCGAGCGAACGGGTCTTGCCCCGGGTCCGCAAGACCAGGGCTCTGCTCGCAATCCTGGGCCTCGCCGCGCCGCATCCCGTGCCGCGGCAAAAACTCTCCGGACTCTTGTGGTCCACCCGCGAGCGGGAACAGGCGCGGGCCTCGCTCCGGCAGGCGTTGCACGAACTGTCGCTTGCGCTCACCCCCTGCGGCCCGGCGCTTCTGCACGCCGATCGCGACAAGGTGTGGTTGGATGCGGATGCGATCTGGGTCGATGCCCTGAAAGTCGTCCGCAGCGAACCGATGTCGGCCGCGTTTCTCGACCTGCTCGACGGCACGCTGCTCGAGGGGCTCGAAGGGCTGGATCCGGCGATGGACGCCTGGCTCGCCTTGGAACGGCGCGCCTTTCGCGACCGGGCGCGCAGCGCGATCGAACGCCTCCTCGACTGCGTCACCGACCCGGAGCAGCGGCTTGAGACCGCCCGCCGGCTTGTGTCGCTCGATGAGGCGCACGAAGGCGCATGGCGGGTGCTGATGGAGGGGTACGCCGCTCGCGGCGAGCGAAGCCGCGCTCTGGAAGCCTTCGAATCCTGCCGCAGTGCTCTCGCGCGTCTGCTCGCGGCGACCCCCTCGGCAGAAACCCTGGCGCTCGCCGAAAGCCTGCGCCTCGGCACCGACCCAGACCTCCGCGCCCAGCCCTCCGCCGAGGTCAGAGTGCAGTCCAGGCGATCCGTCACGCGCGGAGCCCGACTCGGTGTCGCTCCCCTGCGCGCTCTTGGCAACGCCGCCGAGGCCGACTTCGCCATCGGGCTCGCGGAGGAGATCACCACCGCGCTCGCCCGCTTCCGGTGGATCGCCGTCGTCTCCTCCGCCTCCCTCGCCCGGCTTGGCGAGACGGCCTCGGATCTCGAGGCCCTGCGCGCCGCACTCGACCTCGATTTCCTTCTCACCGGCACCGTCCAGCGCGACGAGGTGCGCGTCCGCGTCTCCTTGCGTCTCCTCGACCTGCAGGCCGGCGGCGAGGTGGTGTGGGCGCAGCGCTTCGACCAGCCCGCCGCCGACCTCCTCGCCCTGCAGGACGAGATCGCTGCCGCGGTGGTCGCCCGCATCGACCCCGAAATCCTGCTGATCGAGGCCCGCCGCGCCGCCGCCACGTCCGGCCGCGACGCCTCGGCCTATGCCCTCGTTCTGTCCGCCATCCCGGCCATCTACCGCCTTGAGAAGGAAAGCTTTCTCAAGGCCGGACAGATGCTCGAGGAAGCGATTGCCCGCGAACCGGACGACGCCGCAGCGCATGCGTGGTATGCCTACTGGCACATTTTCTATGTCGGACAGGGCTGGGCGCCGAACCAAGCGGACGCAATGGCACGCGCCGGCCGCCTCGCGGAACGCGCGATCCTGCTCGACCCGCAGGATGCCCGCGCCTTCGCCATTGCCGGCCACGTGCGCGCCTACCTGCACCGTCGGCTCGATGAAGCCATGGCCCTGCACGAGCGCGCGATCAGCCTAAACCCCAATCTTCCCATGGCCTGGGCGCTTTCCGGTGTCGCCCACGCCTATGCCGGCGACCAGGAGGAGGCGCTGCGCCGCATCCTCCGCTACCGTCGCCTCTCACCGCTTGATCCGCACGCCTTCTTCTTTGACGTCGCGCTCGAGATCGCCTCTCTCCTTTCGGGCCGCTACGAGCAGGCGATCGAGCTCGGGCGCCAGTTGACCGAAGTCCACCCCGGCCTGTCCGCAGCCTGGAAGCCCTACGTGGCAGCACTCGCTCTGGCCGGGCGCAAGGCGGAGGCAGAAGCGGCGGCCCAGCGCCTGCTCGCCATCGAGCCGGGCTTTTCGATCGAACGGTTCCTCGCCGCCGCTCCCTTCGTGCGCGAGGAAGACCGAGCCCTTTACGCCCGCGGTCTGCGCGAGGCGGGCGTCCCCGAGGCCTGACCTTTGTTGCGGCGCACCATAACGATCGGCTAACTTCCCGTACGTGGAAACGGAACACGCCAGGTGACGAACGAGACCGAGCCTCAGGGCGGCGACGCCATCGAGCCCGTCCTGCTCGAGGAGGAGATGCGCCGCTCCTACCTCGACTATGCGATGAGCGTCATCGTCGCGCGCGCTCTGCCTGACGTGCGCGACGGCTTGAAGCCCGTGCATCGCCGCATCCTGTTCGCCATGCACGAGGCCGGCTACGGGCCCGACAAGCCGCATCGCAAGTCCGCGCGCGTGGTGGGCGACGTGATGGGCAAGTACCATCCGCACGGCGACGCTGCGATCTACGACGCGATGGTGCGGATGGCGCAACCCTTCGCCATGCGCCTCCCGCTCATCGATGGGCAGGGCAATTTCGGCTCGATGGACGGCGACCCTCCCGCCGCGATGCGCTACACCGAGGTGCGCCTCGCTTCCGCCGCTCTCCTCCTTCTCGACGGCATCGACGAGGACACCGTCGATTTCCAACCGAACTACGACGAGAGCGCCGAGGAACCGCGCGTCCTGCCGGCCGCCTTCCCGAACCTCCTCGTCAACGGCGCGAACGGCATCGCGGTCGGCATGGCGACCTCGATCCCGACCCACAACCTGGCCGAAGTGATCGACGCCGCCCTCCTACTGATCGACAACCCCGCCGCCTCGCTCGATGCGCTGATGGAACGGCTTCCCGGCCCGGACTTTCCCACAGGCGGCAGCATCCTCGGGCGCAGCGCCATCCGTTCCGCCTACGCGACGGGGCGCGGCTCCCTCACCGTGCGCGCCCGCGCCCACATCGAGGACATCAGGCGCGAGCGCGAGGCGATCGTCGTCACCGAAATCCCCTACCAAGTGAACAAGGCCGACCTCCTCGCCCAGATCGCCGATCTTGTGCGCGAGAAGCGGATCGAGGGCATCAGCGACATCCGCGACGAATCCGACCGCGAGGGCGTGCGCGTGGTGATCGAGATGCGACGCGAGGCGAACGCCGAGATCGTGCTCAACCAGCTCTATCGCTTCACCCGGCTGCAGACCTCGTTTCCCGTGCAGATGCTCGCCCTCGCCGGCGGCCGGCCGGAGCAGATGGGGCTGAAGGCGATCCTCGAAGCCTTCCTCGCCTTCCGCGACGAGGTGCTGATCCGCCGCAGCCGGCATCAGCTGGCCAAGGCGCGCGAGCGTGCGCACGCGCTGATTGGGCTCGCGGTGGCGGTCGCCAACATCGACGAGGTCATCGCGCTCATCCGGGCGGCGAAGGACGCCCAGGAGGCGCGCGAGGCGCTGATGGGCCGGGCCTGGCCGGGCGCCGATCTCGCGCCCTTGGTCGCCCTCGTCGATGACCCCGCCAACGCGCTCGGCCCCGACGGGACCATTCGCCTCACCGAGGCGCAGGCCCGCGCCATCCTCGACCTTCGCCTGCAGAGGCTGACCGGGCTCGAACGCGACAAGATCGCCGAGGAACTCAAGGGCCTCGGCGCCGAGATCGAGCGCCTCTTGGGCCTGCTCTCCTCGCGCTCCGCGCGTCTTGCCGCCATCCGCGAGGACCTGCTTGCCATCCGCGCCGCCCACGCCTCCGCCCGCCGCACCACCATCGAGGAGGCCGAGGCCGAACTCGACGAGGAGAGCCTGATCGAACCCGCGCAGATGGTGGTCACCCTCACCCGCGAGGGCTTCATCAAGCGCGTCCCCCTCTCCGCCTTCCGCGAACAGCGCCGCGGCGGCAAGGGCCGAAGCGGCATGGCCACGCGCGAAGAGGATGCAGTCACCCGGATCTTCGTCGCCAACACGCACGACGAGGTGCTGTTCTTCACCTCGCGCGGCATGGCCTATCGGCTGAAAGTGTGGCGTCTGCCCGAAGCCGCACCGCAGGCGAGGGGGCGCAACATCCGCCAGCTGCTGGACGGGCTGGCTGCGGATGAGACGATCACTGCCGTGCTGCCGCTGCCGGCGGACGAGACGCTGTGGGAAAGGCTCTATGCGGTGTTCGCCACCTCCGCCGGCAATGTGCGGCGCAATCGCCTGTCGGATTTCCGCAACGTCCGCGCCTCGGGCCTGATCGCGATGAAGCTCGAGGGGGAGGAGCGTCTGATCGGGGTGCAGGCCGTGCGCGAGGACGATGACGTGCTGCTCGTCACCCGCCAAGGCCGCGCCATCCGCTTCGCCGTCGCCGAAGAGCTCCGCGTCTTCTCAGGTCGTACCTCGACCGGGGTGCGGGGGATCAGGCTCGCCGAGGGAGACGAGGTGATCAGCCTCTCCGTGCTGCGTCACGTCGCGGCCTCGGCCGAGGAGCGCGCCGCCTATCTGAGAATGGCGAACGCGAAACGGCGCGGCACTGATGTCGACGAACCGGCCGCCGCCGAGGAGGAGGCTGAGGCGGCGGCGGATATCGTGTTGTCGCCGGAACGATACGCGGAACTGGAGAGGGCAGAGGAGTTCGTGCTCACCGTCACCGCGGGCGGCTACGGCAAGCGAAGTTCGGCCTATGAATATCGGATTTCCGGCCGGGGGGGGCAGGGCATCATCGGCATTGGGCTGACCGCCAAGAACGGCGGGGCGGCGGTCGCCGCCTTCCCGGTGCGGGCGGGTGACCAGCTCATGCTCGCCACCGACAAGGGCCGCACTATCCGCATTCCCGTCGACGAGATCCGCATCGCTGGCCGCGCCACCCAGGGCGTGACGCTGTTCCGCATCGAGGACGGCGAGCACGTCGTCTCCGTCTTTCCCGTGATCGAGGATGCCGAGGAGGGAGGCGACTGATGGGCACGCGCCATGTCGGGCTCTATCCCGGCACCTTCGACCCGCCGACCCGCGGTCATCTCGACATCATCAGCCGTGCTGCGCGCCTTGTTGACGTGCTCGTCGTCGGGGTGGCGGCGAATGCCGGCAAGGGTCCGCTCTTCCCCCTCGCCGAACGGGTGGCGATGCTCGAGGACGAGATCGCGCCGATCGCTGCCCGCAACGGCACCGAGATCGTCGTCCGCCCCTTCGACTGCCTGCTGATCCGCTTCGCGCGCGAAGTGGGTGCGCGCATGATCATCCGCGGGCTCCGCGCGGTTTCCGACTTCGAGTACGAGTTCCAGATGGCGGGCATGAACGCGCGCCTCGATCCCGGCATCGATACCGTGTTCCTGATGGCGTCCGAGGGCGTGCACTTCATCTCCAGCCGATTCGTCAAAGAGATCGCGCGGCTCGGTGGAGACGTCAGCGCCTTCGTCTCGCCTGCTGTGCTCGCCCGCATCGACGCACGGGTGGCATCCGAAGGGGACGGCGCGAGGCTTGCCATGGGCGCAGGTTCGGCGCACGACTGAACCGACGAAGCGAGCAAGGGAGGAGACCCGAGATGACCGGACTGAGGCGCGCGCTGATCGGCGCACTCGCGGTGTGCGCCGCCGCAGGGGCCGAGGCACAGGCGCCGGCGCGCAATCCGGAGAACCTCTTGTTCATGGAGCTCTCCTCGGGGAGGGTGGTGATCGAACTGAGGCCCGATCTTGCCCCCAAGCACGTCGAGCGGATCAAGACTCTGGCGCGGCGCGGCTTCTACGACGGAACTCCGTTCCACCGCGTCATCGACGGCTTCATGGCGCAAGGCGGAGACCCGACGGGGCGCGGCACGGGTGGCTCCGACCTGCCGAACCTGCCAGCCGAGTTCACCCGCGAGGCGCGCTTCGTGCGCGGCACCGTCGGCATGGCGCGCACGAACGATCCGAACAGCGCGAACAGCCAGTTCTTCATCATGTTCGCGCCAGCGCCGCACCTCGACGGGCAGTACACGATCTGGGGCCGGGTGATCGAAGGCATGGAGCATGTCGACCGTATCAAGCGCGGCGACCCGAACCGCGGCGGCATGGTGATGGGCGAACCAGACCGGATCGTGCGCCTGCGTGTTGCGGCCGACGTGCGCTGATTCGGCGGCCCGGAGCAGGAGCCGGCGCGCGGCGCGTGGGGCGCAGTTTCCCTCTGCCTCTTTCTGGCCTAGAACGCGTGGCGAAGGGCCGGTAGCTCAGAGGTAGAGCCGCGGACTTTTAATCCGTGGGTCGTGGGTTCGATCCCCACCCGGCCCTCCA
>CALBEG010000143.1 GCA_937927455.1 uncultured Elioraea sp.
GTGTATGACCGCACCCTCGCCTACGTCCTCTCCTCGCCGGAGGGCTTTGCGCAGGTCTGGCAGGCGGGTGCGATCACGCTGCGTGCGGGCGAGCGCGAATGCCGTCCGCCCGATGGCGACTGGCAGGTTTTCGTGGGAGAAACGATGACGCGCGAGGAGGAGATGGAGACCCCGGAATGAACGGCGCGCTTCTCCTTTCCTCCTCTCCGAAATCGATGGAGGCGTGGCGGCGCGAATTGCTCGCTCTCGCGCCTGACCTCGACCTTCGTCTTTATCCCGAAACAGGACCGGCGGAGGACATTGTCGCTGCGCTGACCTGGAACCACCCGCCTGAGGACCTGTTCCGCTATCCACACCTTAGGGTGGTCATCAGCATGGGGGCGGGAGTCGATCACCTGTTCCGCCCGCCGGGGCCGCCGCCCGGTGTGGCGGTCGTGCGTCTGGTCGATCGGCTGCTCACTTCGGCGATGAGCGAGTACGTGCTGCTTGCGGTGCTTCGCCACCACCGCCAGGCGGAAATCTACCGCGCGCAGCAGAGGACGCGGATCTGGCACGAACTGCCTCCGCCTGAGACGGAACGCACGCGCGTCGGCATCCTGGGCCTTGGCGTGTTGGGAACGGATGCGGCGCGCAAGCTCGCCGCGCTTGGGTTTCAGGTCGCGGGTTGGTCGCGCCGGCCGAAGAGCATCGAGGGTGTTGAAAACTTCGTCGGTGGTGAGGGGCTCGCTCCGTTCCTAGGCCGCACCGACATTCTGGTCTGCTTGCTGCCGCTCACCGCAGAGACGCGCGGCATTCTCAATCGCGACACCTTTGCCCGGCTGCCGAAGGGCGCCTATGTGATCAACGTTGCGCGCGGCGGCCACGTGGTCGAGGACGACCTTCTAGACGCTCTCGACTCGGGGCATCTTTCGGGCGCCACCCTCGACGTATTCGAAACAGAGCCTTTGCCGGGCGAGCACCCGTTCTGGGGACATCCCAAGATCATCCTCACGCCGCACATCGCCTCCGCCACCATCCCACGTTCGTGCGCTCCTCAGGTGGTGGAGAACCTGCGCCGCCTCGCCGCGGGCCGGCCTTTGCTCAACCTGGTCGATCCGATCGCGGGCTACTGAACGCGGGAACCCTGGGCACAGGGGGCGCGGCTTCCTGGCCGCACCCCCAAATCACGACGGCCTCTGCGCGCCCGGCTGAAGCGGGCGCTTCCCGTCGCGGCCGACAAAGCGTCAGGCGCTGGCGGCCCGCCGCCCGCCGGAGGAGGCCTTGACTTCCTTGCCGGAGCCCGCCTCGCCCATGATCTTGCGCAGCTCGCGCAGGAAGGCTGTTCCCTTCGGCGTCTGCTGCACAATCACGCTGCGCCGGTCCGAGGGATCGACCTGGCGGCGCGCGAGATCGAGCTCGCCGAGCCGGTCGAGCGCGCGGGTGATGGCTGGCTTGGACACGTCGAGTTCGGCGGCCAGACCGCGCACCGTGTGCGGGCCTTCGGTCAAATACACGGTGAGGAACACTCCGAGCTGACGGGCGGAGAGGTCCGGCCCGTCGCGGCGCACCAGCGCGACCACCGTGTCGCGCAGCACATCGAGGAGCTGTTCGCTCGCACTGCTTGCTGCCATGACTGTCACCTTCCTGCACAACGGCCGACCCCGGCGACCGGCCACTCTGCGGCAGATGTAATGAAACGGCAGCGCAAAGCAAACCCCCAGCCCCGAAATGGTTGCGCGCGGGCGATCATCTCGGCGTGACGGGTCAGGCCGGAACGCTGCGACTCGGCGGGGTCGAAGAACCACGCGCGTACCGCGCGAGGAGAGTGCGCCAGACCGCGCGCATGCCGGTCGCTTCGCCGCCTTCCGGTCGGCCCGGGCGGGCGGAGTCGTTCCACCCGTAGAGATCGAGATGAACCCAGTCGCGATCGGCGGAGACGAAACGATCAAGGAACGAGGCCGCGACGATCGCCCCCGCATGCGGTCGCGACGACACGTTGCCGAGATCGGCGACCTCCGAATCGAGCCAGGACGCGTAGCCGGACCAGATCGGCAGCCGCCAGAGCGGATCCTCCGCCTCCGCGCCGGCCCGCAGCAGGGCATCCGCGGTCGCGTCGCGCCGCGCGAACAGGGCGACGAGATCGGGCCCGAGCGCGACGCGTGCCGCACCCGTCAGGGTGGCAAAATCGATCAGCAAATCGGGCGAGGCGGCATCTGCCTCGGCCAGCAGGTCGGCGAGCATGAGCCGCCCTTCGGCATCGGTGTTGCCGACCTCGACCGTGAGCCCCTTGCGGGTGCGGATGACGTCGCGCGGGCGCATCGCTTGCGCGCCGATCGCATTCTCTACCGCACCGACTAGCAGCAGAAGCCGGACCGGCAGCCCGGCGCGCATGATGAGTTCGGCCACCCCAAGGGCGACGGCAGCCCCTGCCATGTCCTTCTTCATTTGCAGCATGGCCTGGGCGGGTTTGAGGTCATAGCCGCCGGTATCGAACACCACACCCTTGCCGCACAGCGCGATCAGCGGCGCTTCGGGCCCGGCGGGCCCGGTCCAGTCGAGGCGAACCACGCATGGCGGCCGTGCGCTTCCTGCGCCGACGGCGGCGACAGCGGGGTAGCCCTGCGCCAGCGCTTCGCCGCGCACGACCCGCACGCTGGCACCAAGGCTCCGCCCCAGGGCAACGGCCGCCTCGGCGAGCTCCTCGGGGCCGAGGTGGCTCGCCGGGTGATTGATGAGGTCGCGCACGCGCCAGGTCGCCTCAATCTCGGCCAGGACCGGTTCGTCGGCCGAGTCGACGATCAAGCGCGCCGGCGCGCGGGCGGGAGCCTTGAAACGGGCATACCGGTAGGCGCCGAGCCCCCATCCGAGGACGGCCTTCTCGCGCAGGGAGGATGGATCGGCCAGACCGTCCGGCGTCAGACGCCAGACCGTGTCGGGCGGCAGGGCGAAGGGCAATCCGCCGAAGCTCCATGGGCTGGCCGGTCCTTCGCCGAGCCCGATCAGAGCACCGCCGAGGCCGTTCTCGGACGGCAGGATGAGCGCCTCACCGGCTTTCGCGGCGAAGCCCGCCGCGGCGACGAAGGGTCCCGACGGATGCGCCGCGCGCCAGCCGGGAAGGTGCTCCGGCGTGAGCGGAACCAGAGGCAGGGCGGGGGTTTCGGTCGGGGCGAAGGAGGCGAGCACGGCGAACCAGGATGTGGGAGATGGGCGAGGCGAGGATCGGGCCTGCAGGGCGCGCGGGCAAGGCGGCGTGGCGGGGCGGGCGCGCCCGGTCTATCGGAGGGCGGAAGGAGATGCACCGCTGCGCCTGCTGTCGTCCGACCTGCCACGGGAGACTGGCCCGGAAGGGCTGCCAGACCGCTGGCCGCCGCCTCGGGCCAATGTCGTGGCGGCGCTTCTGCTTGCCCTTGCTGCCCTGTTCTGGTCGGGCAACTTCGCGCTAGGGCGGGCGGTGCGCGGCGAGATCCCGCCCGTCGCTCTCGCGCTGCTGCGTTGGTTTGTTGCCGCCCTCATCCTGCTGCCCTTGGTCTGGCGCGACGTGCTCTCCCGCGTGCGGCTGATCCGCCGCCACGCCTGGGTGCTGGCTGGGCTTGGCCTCACCGGCATGGGCAGCTTCAACACCCTCTCCTACATCGCGCTGACCGGCACCGAGGCGCTGAACGGGTCTCTGGTGGTCAGCCTCACGCCGCTGATGATCGTGTTCGCCGCCTTCCTCATCGACGGCGAGCGGCCCTCGCCGCGCGGGCTTGCCGGCGTTGCGCTCTCCTTTTCCGGCGTGGCGGTGATCGCGGCGCGCGGGGACCTGGGCGCCCTCTCCACCCTGCGGCTCAATCCCTGGGACGGGCTGATGCTCCTCGCCGTGTTCGGTTGGAGTGTGTACACCGTGCTGCTCAGACGCCTGCCGGCCGGCACGTTTCCGCCCCTCGTGCTGCTGGCCGTGACCACGCTGTTCGGGCTTGCGGTGCTGGTCCCCTGCTGGCTGGTCGAGGTGGCACTCACCGGCACCCTGCCGCGGGCCGATGCGACCACGGCGGCGGTGGTGCTGTATACGGCCCTGTTCGCCTCGATCGGCGCCTATCTGTGCTGGAATCGCGGCGTGGCGTTGATCGGTCCGGCAGCGGCCGGGCCATTCTTGCATCTGCAACCCGCTTTCGGCGTGGGGCTTGCCGTCCTCCTCCTCGGCGAGCGGCCCGAACCCTTCCACGCCGTCGGCTTCGGGCTCATCCTGGCCGGGCTTTGGCTCGGCGCCCGCGGTGGACGGCGGCGATGAGGCGGGTTTCTGCGCCGGTGCAGGGCTTGGCGTTTATGCTGGCGGCGACCACGCTGTTCGCTGGGATGGCGGCATGCAACAAGGTTTTGCTTGCCCGCGGCACGCCGCTGCCTCTGCTCAACCTCTCGCGCGCCGGCTTCACCATGCTCCTGCTCGCGCCCTGGCTCTTTGGCCCCAAGGCGCCCTCGCTCGCCACGCGCCGACTGAGGCTTCATCTCGGCCGCGGCGTCGCCGGGGTGGGGGCGATGGCCTTCTCTCTCTCCGCGCTCTCGCTCGTTCCGCTCGCCGAGGTGATTGCGCTCGGCCAGTCCCGCCCACTGTGGCTGCTTGTCATCGCGGTCGCCGTGCTGGGTGAGCGCGTGGGGTGGCGACGCCCGCTCGCCGCCGCGATTGGCTTCCTCGGCGTGCTGGTGATCCTGTTCGGCGAGGGCGGCGTGGCGGGCAGCTTCGCCGTCAGCCCGGGCGCGGGGTTCGCGCTTTTGGCCGCGTTCTGCGGCGCCTGCGTGTCGGCCTTCATCCGCGTGATGGCGCGCGCCGGGGAGCCACCCGTGCGCGTCGTCTTCTGGTATGGCATCGTCGGTTTCGCGGCCTGGATGCCGCCGAGCCTTTGGTTCTGGCGTAGCCCTGACGTGCTCGAGTGGGGCCTGATGCTGGGCGCGGCGGGTCTTGCCGTCTTGGGTGATCTGTGTGCGAGCCATGCCGCGCGGCGAGCGGAGGCCTCCCTGCTCGCTCCCGTCGAGTTCGCCCAGGTACCGATCGGCGCCCTGTTCGGGGCGATCCTGTTCGGCGAGCGCCCGGGCTGGCCGCTTGCCGCGGGGGTGGCGCTGATGGCGGTCTCGGTCGCCTACATCGCCCGCCGGGAGGCCGTGTTGCGTGAGCGGGGGCAGAAACCTTGACCGGCCGGGGGTTCTGGCCCAAAAGCAAGTATCCCGGCACCTCCGGGCCCTGACACACCCCCTCCTGCCTTGGGGTGACGTCGCTCCGCGAAGGCTCGCGCAGCGGCGCAATGGGCTTTGGGCGCGACGCCGGGTTGGAGCGAGACCATGTTCGACTCCCTGTCGGGCCGCCTGACAGGCATTTTTGACCGGCTGAAAAAACGCGGCGCGCTGACCGAGGCCGACGTGAGCGAGGCCTTGCGCGAGGTGCGCATCGCCCTGCTCGAGGCCGACGTCGCCCTTCCCGTCGTCAAGCAGTTCATCGAGAGCGTGCGGACGAAGGCGGTGGGCGAGGTAGTACTTAGGTCCGTCACCCCCGCCCAGCAGGTCATCAAGATCGTCCATGACGCGCTGGTGGAGATGTTGGGCCCCCCGGCACCCGGGCTCGACCTGCGCGGCTCTCCTCCCTTCGTGGTGCTGATGCTCGGCCTGCAGGGCTCGGGCAAGACCACCACTGCCGGCAAGATCGCGCTTCGGCTGAAGCAACGCGACCGCAAGCGCGTGCTCCTCGCCTCTCTCGACGTCTCCCGCCCTGCTGCGATGGAGCAGCTTGCCACCCTGGCGGATCGCGCCGGGGTGATCAGTCTGCCGATCGTGCGCGGAGAGGCCCCTGTGGCGATTGCGCGCCGTGCCTTGGACGAGGCGCGCCGCGGCGGTTTCGACGTGCTGCTTCTCGACACCGCGGGCCGCCTTGCCATCGACGAGGCGCTGATGGCCGAGGTCGCGGAGGTGGCCGCCCTCGCTCGGCCGCACGAGAAGCTTCTCGTTGTCGATGCGATGACAGGGCAGGACGCGGTCACGGTGGCGAAGTCCTTCCACGAGAAGGTGGGCGTGACGGGCATCGTCATGACGCGCATGGATGGGGACGCGCGCGGCGGTGCGGCACTGTCGATGCGCGCGATCACCGGGGCGCCGATCCGCCTGATTGGTGTGGGCGAGAAGCTCGACGCTCTCGAGGACTTCCACCCCGACCGGATCGCCGGTCGCATCCTCGGCATGGGCGACATCGTCTCCCTCGTCGAGCGTGCCGCCGCCACCATCGAGGCCGAAGAGGCGGAGAAGCTCGCTGCCAAGATTGCCAAGGGCGGCTTCGACCTTGAGGATTATCGCAGGCAGCTGGCCCAGATCACCAAGATGGGCAGCCTGTCGTCTCTGCTGAACATGATCCCAGGGCTGGGCAAGCTGCAGGGCAAGCTTGCCGATGCCAAGCTCGACGACAAGCTGGTCAAGCGTCAGATCGCGATCATCGACAGTATGACGCGCGAGGAACGGCGTCGGCCGGAGATCATCAAGGCCTCGCGCAAGCGTCGCATTGCTGCAGGCTCGGGCACCAAGGTCGAGGATGTCAATCGCCTGCTCAAGCAATTCGACGACATGCAGACGATGATGAAACGGATGCAGAAGCTCGGCAAGACCGGGCTGATGCGCGGCGGGCTCGGGGCCCTGCTGCCGCCTGGGGCGGGGCTGCCGGGCAGCGGGCGGCGGCCCTTCTGAAGCGGGATTAAACTCATCACGGAACGATCAGGACGGAGAACGAACGCGAATGGCTGTGAAAATCAGACTTGCCAGGGCGGGGGCGAAGAAGCGGCCCTACTACCACATCGTCGCTGCCGACAGCCGCGCCCCCCGCGATGGGCGCTTCATCGAGAAGCTCGGCACCTACAACCCGATGTTGCCCCAGGATCATGCCGACCGCGTGCGTCTGCAGCCCGAGAAGATCAAGGCGTGGCTTGAGAAGGGCGCGCAGGTGACGGATCGCGTCGCGCGCTTCCTCGCCAAGGCCGGGCTCATTCCGCCGCCGCCGCGCCCGGCCCAAACGAAGCAGCACCTGCCGAAGAAGAAGGCGCAGGAGCGCGCCGCGGCAGCCGCTGGCTAAGCGGAGGGCGACAGGAGCGGAGCCTGATCGTGGGCGAAGGGCGGGTCCTGCTCGGCGTGATCGGACGACCGCACGGGGTGAGGGGCCTCGTGCGCGTGCAGTCCTTTACCGCTGACCCGTGCGCGATCGCCGAGTACGGCCCATTGGCCGACGAGGCGGGGCGTCGCTTCGCTCTGCGCGTGGT
Organism: uncultured Elioraea sp.; assembly: GCA_937927455.1. Lineage (GTDB taxonomy): Bacteria > Pseudomonadota > Alphaproteobacteria > Acetobacterales > Acetobacteraceae > Elioraea. The sequence goes on from CALBEG010000143.1 coordinate 7,245, forward strand.
GATGCGCGGCGCGATGCCCGTCTGCGCCATCGATGGCGTTGCCGATCGTACGGCTGCCGCGCGCCTCACTGGCACGCGCCTCTATGTCGCGCGGGCGCAGCTCCCGGCTCTCGAGGATCCGGACGAGTTTTACTGCGCCGATCTGATCGGGCTTGCGGCGGAGGACGAAGAGGGGCGGGTGTTCGGGCAGGTGGTTTCGGTCGAGGATTACGGTGCCGGTACATTCCTCGAGATCGCAACCGCCCGCGGCCCTCTCGCTGTGCCCTTTACCCGCGCACGCGTGCCGCGGGTCGATCTCGCGCGCGGCAGGCTGGTTGTGATCCCGCCGGCGGAGGTGATCGTTCCGCCTTCGACTATGGGAGAACGGGAGGCGGCGGCATGACGTGGCGCGCCATCGTGCTCACCCTGTTTCCTGCGATGTTTCCAGGCCCGCTCGGCCATTCTCTTGCCGGCAAGGCGCTTGCCCGAGGCGATTGGGGTTTGGAGACGATCGACATCCGCGACTTCGCGACTGATCGCCACCGCAGCGTGGACGACACCCCGTTCGGCGGTGGGCCTGGGATGGTGATGCGGCCCGACGTGGTTGACGATGCGGTCGCCAGTGCGCTGGCGCGCGCGCCCAACCTGCCTCTGGTCGTCTTCACCCCGCGCGGGCGCCTGCTCACCCAACGCCGGGTGCGCGCTTTCGCAGAAGGCCCCGGCGTGATCCTGCTCTGCGGCCGCTACGAGGGCATCGATGAGCGAGTGATCCGCCATCGCCGCATGGAGGAGATCTCGATCGGCGACTATGTGCTGTCGGGCGGAGAACCGGCAGCGATCGTGCTCATGGATGCGTGCGTGCGGCTTCTGCCCCGCGTGATGGGCGAGGTAGCGAGTGCCGCGGAGGAGAGTTTCTCTTACGGTCTGCTCGAATACCCGCACTACACGCGGCCCGCGACGTGGAACAACATGCCGGTGCCAGAGGTGCTGCGCAGCGGCGACCATGATGCGGTGGCCGCGTGGCGTCGCGCCCAGGCGGAGGCCGATACGCGCGACCGACGCCCCGATCTGTGGGAAGCCTACCGCGCGCTCGCGGAAGCCGCGCCCACGGCATGAAAGAACGTGACCCGGAACGGTCGTGGAACGGAACGAAGAAGGAGTGCAGCGATGAACCTTTTGCAGCAGATCGAGGCGGAGCAGCTGGCGAAGCGCCTCGCCGAACGCCCGGTGCCTGAGTTCGGGCCGGGCGACACGTTGCGGGTGATGGTGAAGGTGATCGAGGGCGAACGCACCCGCCTGCAGGCCTTCGAGGGTGTGTGCATCGCGCGCAAGAACGCCGGCATCAACAGCTCCTTCACCGTGCGCAAGATCTCCTACGGCGAGGGGGTGGAGCGCATCTTTCCCCTGCATTCTCCGAACATCGCCGAGATCAAGGTGGTGCGCCGCGGCGATGTGCGCCGCGCCAAGCTCTACTATCTGCGCGGGCGCACGGGGAAGGCCGCGCGCATCGCGGAGAAGCTCGGGCTCGCGGGCGGGGCGGAGGCGCCTTTGGCCGAGGCAGCCCAGCCTGCGGAGAGCGCGCAGGGCTGAGCGGCGTCGAAGGAACGAGGGGAGAGCAGCAACCATGGCGGAAGGAGCCCGGCCGCGCACGCTGTTCGACAAGATCTGGGACGCGCATGTCGTCGAGCGCCTGGCAGACGGCACGGCGATCCTCTACATCGATCGCCATCTCGTGCACGAGGTGACCAGCCCGCAGGCGTTCGAGGGCTTGCGCCTTGCCGGCCGCCGCCCGCGCCGCCCCGACCTCACCTTCGCTGTGGCAGACCATAACGTGCCGACCTCGGATCGTTCCGCTGGCATCGAGGAGCCGGAGAGCCGGCTGCAAGTGCAGACCCTCGAGCACAACGTCGCCGAGTTCGGCATCACGTACTTTCCCCTGCACGACGCGCGCCAGGGCATCGTGCACGTAGTCGGGCCCGAACAGGGGATCACTCTGCCTGGGCTCACTATCGTCTGCGGCGACTCCCACACCTCGACTCACGGCGCGTTCGGCGCGCTCGCCTTCGGCATCGGCACCTCCGAGGTGGAGCATGTGCTGGCCACGCAGACGCTGCTGCAGAAACCGGCGAAGAACATGCTGATCGAGGTGAACGGCCGGCTCGGCTTCGGCTGCACGGCGAAGGACGTTGTGCTTGCGATCATCGCGCGAATCGGCACCGCGGGTGGCACCGGCCACGTCATCGAGTATGCGGGCGACGTGATCCGCAGCCTCGACATGGCGGGACGGATGACGATCTGCAACATGTCGATCGAGGCTGGAGCGCGCGCCGGGCTGATCGCCCCCGACGACACCACGTTCTCCTGGCTGAAGGGCAGGCCCCACGCTCCGAGGGGCGAAGCTTGGGACCGCGCGGTCGCCTACTGGCGCACACTCCCCTCGGATGCGGGCGCGCAATACGAGAGCCGCATCGTGCTTGCGGCGACCGACATCGCTCCCCTCGTCACTTGGGGTACGAGCCCTGAGGATGTGGTGCCGATCACCGGTGCGGTTCCAAACCCGGAGGATGAAGCAACGGAAGCACGCCGAGCGGCGAAGCGGCGCATGCTCGACTATATGGGCCTCACGCCGGGCACCCGGATGCAGGATATCCGTGTCGACGTCGTGTTTATCGGCTCCTGTACCAACAGCCGCATCGAGGACCTGCGCGCTGCCGCCGCGGTGGTGAACGGCCGCAAGGTGGCGGACGGCGTGCGGGCGATGGTGGTGCCCGGGTCGGGGCTGGTGAAGCAGCAGGCGGAACGCGAGGGCCTGGACAGGATCTTCAAGGAAGCCGGGTTCGAGTGGCGCGAGGCGGGCTGCTCCATGTGCCTCGGCATGAATCCTGATCAACTGAAACCTGGGCAGCGTTGCGCCTCGACCTCGAACCGCAACTTCGAGGGACGCCAAGGCCCGGGTGGACGGACGCATCTGATGAGCCCCGCCATGGCCGCCGCCGCCGCCGTCACCGGCAGGCTCGCGGATGTGCGCGAGCTCGTCGCGCACTGAAGGGGGAGATCGCGATGCAGCCCTTCACCACGCTGACGGGGATCGCCGCCGCGCTGCCGATCCCGAACATCGATACCGACAAGATCATCCCCGCCCGCTTCCTGAAGACGATCAAGCGCACAGGGCTCGGCTCAGCCCTCTTCCACGCCATGCGCTACCGCGCGGATGGCAGCGAGGATCCCGAGTTCGTGCTGAACAGGGAACCGTGGCGCAAGGCGGAGATCCTGATCGCGGGGCCCAATTTCGGCTGCGGCTCCTCGCGCGAACACGCGCCATGGGCGCTTCTCGATTTCGGCATCCGCTGCATCATCGCGCCCGAGTTCGCCGACATTTTCTACAACAACTGCTTCAAGAACGGCATCCTGCCGATCAAGCTGCCGCAGTCAGTGTGCGACCGCCTGGCCGAGGACGCGATGCTGGGGGCGAATGCGCGGCTGACGGTGGATCTCGCACGGCAGGTGGTGGTGCGGCCGGACGGCGAGGAGATCCGCTTCGAGATCGATCCATTCCGCAAGCGCTGCCTTCTCGAGGGACTGGACGACATCGCGCTCACTCTCGCGCACGCGGACGCGATCGCGGCCTACGAGTCGCGCCGCCGTGCTGCCGAGCCCTGGGCGGTCGGCTGAAGCGCCTCGGCTTCCCGCCACTCCGCCGCACCCGAACGTGTTGCCCCGGACGTGCGCGGGCTTGCGCACGAGGATCATGACGAGGAGCTGAGATGGCCGCCAACAAGTCCCTGCTCGTTCTGCCCGGAGATGGCATCGGGCCCGAGGTGATGCGCGAGGCGCTTCGGGTGATCGACTGGTTCGATCGCCGCCGAGGACTGAGGTTCGAAATCGAGGAGGCGCTGGTCGGCGGGGCGGCGATCGATGCGCACGGCGTGCCGATCCTGCCCGGAACCATCGCCAGGGCGAAGGAGGTGGATGCCGTCCTGTTCGGCGCGGTGGGCGGCCCGAAATGGGATGGCTTGGGCTTCGACAAGAGGCCGGAGATCGCGATCCTGTCTCTCCGCCGCGAGCTCGGCCTGTTCGCCAATCTTCGTCCCGCGATCGTGATGGACGCGCTGGTCGAGGCGTCGACGCTGAAACCCGAGGTGGTGCGCGGCCTCGACATCATGATCGTGCGCGAATCGACTGGTGGACTCTATTTCGGGGAACCACGAGGCATCGAAACGCTCCCCGACGGCACACGGCGCGGCATCAACACCGAAGTCTACACCACGCCCGAGATCGAGCGCGTGGCCCGCGTGGCGTTCGAGCTCGCCCGCCATCGGCAGGGCCGTGTGTGTTCGGTCGAGAAGGCGAACGTGATGGAGAGCGGGCTTCTGTGGCGGGAGACCGTGACCGCGCTGCATCAACGCGAGTTCTCAGACGTCGCCTTGAGCCACATGTATGCCGACAACTGCGCGATGCAGCTCGTGCGCAACCCGCGCCAGTTCGACGTCATCGTCACCACCAACCTGTTCGGCGACCTGTTGTCTGATCTCGCCTCGATGCTCACCGGCTCGCTCGGGATGCTGCCATCGGCGACGATCGGCGCGGTCGGGCCCGATGGACGAAGGCACGCGCTCTACGAGCCGATTCACGGCTCCGCTCCTGACATCGCCGGCAAGGGGGTGGCGAACCCGATGGCGATGATTCTCTCCTTCGCCATGCTGTTGCGCCATTCCTTCGGGCTCGAGGAGGAGGCGCGCCTGGTCGAGCGTGCCTGCAGCAACGTGCTGGGCTCGGGGCTTCGGACGGCCGACATCATGCAGCCGGGGCTTGCGCGCGTCTCGACGCAGGTGATGGGCGAGGCGGTGGTGCGCGAACTCGACAAGCTCGGGGCCTGAGGAGGGTCGCTGGCATCGTCCCGATGCTGAAAGCGCGCAGCGGGTGCGGGCAGGTTCGCTGCCGCGCCTCTTGCCCCCCGCTGACCCTTCCGCTATCTCCGCGCCCCTATGCGCGCCCGTAGCTCAACTGGATAGAGCATCAGACTACGGATCTGAGGGTTAGGGGTTCGAATCCTCTCGGGCGCGCCACCATTCTCCCGCGAACCATCGCTTGCGCGCGCGAAAGCCGCGAGTGCGCCACCATCCCGACCACCCTGGACGCCCCCAGGCCCCGGGTCGGCCACACCTCGTCCGTGCGGGCCGCAGAGCCGGCCTCGAGCGTGTGGCAGAAGGGCAAGGGGCGGGGCAAGCCGGTGCGCGGCAGGCGAAGGCCTGGCGGTCGAGGCGTGCGGCATCGATGGCAGGGATCGGGCCCCCAAGCCCCCGATGGCGGATTGGCCGCCACGTGCCGGTGCCGCCGGGACCGACACGCACCCACGCGGGGCGGAAGGGATCGTCTCGCAGGCCGGGAGGGTTGTGTAGACGCCACCCCGCCCTTATCTCACCTTGGGCTCTGCGAGGGCCAGGGCGGTCGTGCTGACAGCGCCGAAACCCCCGCGGACCTTCACAATCCCGCCTCGTCACGCGCCAGCCGCTGGCCCTGCGGCTTCCGTCTCGGCGGCGAAGCCGCGGCCGCGGGCGATGTCGAGGAACACCTGCTCCAGGTCTCCGCGCCCGTAGCGCGCGATCAGTTCCGCCGGCGTGCCCTGGTCCACCACGCGCCCGCGCTTGAGCATCAACACCCGGTGGCACATCCGTTCCACCTCCGCCATGTTGTGCGAGGCGAGGACAATCGCGGCGCCCGTTTCGGCCCTGTAGCGTTCGAGCCAAGTGCGCATGCGGTCTGCCGTGTCTGGGTCGAGCGAGGCGGTCGGTTCGTCGAGCAGCAGCACCTCGGGCGCGTTGATCAACGCCTTGGCGAGTGCGGCCCGCGTCTTTTGCCCGGCCGAGAGTTCCCCACCCGGCCGATCGAGCAGGCCTGCGAGGTCGAGTTCGGCGGCGAGCCGGTTGATCCGCGCCTCGAGCCCCGCAACGCCATAGAGATGGCCGTAGACGCGCAGGTTCTCGCGCACGGTGAGCCGATGCGGCAGAGAAACGTAGGGCGAGGAGAAGTTCATCCTGGCAAGGGCGGCGAACCGGTCGGTCGCCATGTCATGGCCGAGCACCTCGATGAGCCCGGCATCAGGGATCAGCAAGCCCAGCAGCATGGCGATGGTGGTGGTCTTGCCGGCCCCATTGCCGCCAAGAAGCCCCAAAGTTTCACCGCGGTGGAGCGTGAAGGAGAGGCCGGCCACGGCAAGCACTTCGCCGTACCGCTTGGTCAGGCCCTCGGCCCTGATGGCGACGTCCATGGCCTGCACAATCGGGCCATCGCTGAAAGGCGCAAGGGCCCCGCTCCGCCGGGGTCGGCCGCGCGGGGTTTCGCCCCCGCTCCCCCCCTGATATGGTCCGGTCGCTCCGCTAACCCTCGCTGCCGAGACCCAGATGCTGATCTCCCCTGCCCATGCGCAGACTGCCGACCCGACGGGCGGGCTGATGTCGCTCCTGCCACTCGTCCTCATCTTCGTCGTCTTCTATTTCATCCTCATCCGGCCGCAGCAGAGGAAGGCGAAGGAGCATCGGGAGATGCTGGCGGCGCTCAAGAAGGGCGATCGCGTCGTCACCGGGGGCGGGGTGATTGCGACCGTCGTGCGGGTGGCACCCGACAGCGACGAGGTGGTGGTGGAGGTGGCGAAGAACCCGCAGGTGCGGGTGACGGTGGTGAAGAACACGATCAGTTCCGTCTTGCGCGAGGACGGCGAGCCGGCAGCGAAGGAAGCCAAGCCGGAGACGCGGACCAAGGAGCAGGCCGAGCCGGCTGCCGCCAACGACGGGGGCCGCGACCGCTGAGCCACCCACCCTCTGCGCCATGCGGCCGGAACGGACGGAAGAGCGCCCTGCCCCTGCAGCCCTGCCGGAGGGGCTGCGCCTCTATGTGATCGGCGATGTGCATGGCTGCGCGGATCGTCTCGCGCAGCTCCTTCAGCTGATCGCCGAGGACGCCGCCACTGCCCCGCAGTCGGCACATCGCCTGATCTTCCTCGGCGATTACGTCGACCGGGGGCCGGACAGCCGGGGTGCGGTCGACAGGGTGGTCGCCGCCCCCTCCTTCGCGGCCGAGACGGTGGCCCTGATGGGCAACCACGAGGCGATGATGCTGGCCGCCCTCGACCGGCCGGATGACGAGGAGGCGGTGTCGCTGTGGCTTGCCAACGGCGCGCTCGCGACGCTCGCCTCCTATGGCGCGGATCCAAACCTGCCCGCTGCGCTCTGGGGGGAGGAGGTGGGGGAGGCGCATCGGCGCTTCCTGCGCCGCCTCGCCAAGTGGCATGCTGCGGGCGGCTACCTGTTCGTCCATGCCGGCATCCGCCCGGGCGTGCCGCTCGACGCGCAAAATGAGGAGGACTTGCTCTGGATCCGCGAGCCCTTCCTCTCGTCGCCGGACGACCACGGTGCGGTTGTCGTGCACGGCCACACGCCGACGCGCGAGCCGGTGGTTCGGCCGAACCGGATCGGAATCGACACGGGCGCCGTGTATGGTGGGAAGCTGACGGCACTGGTGCTGTGGGCGGATCGCATGCGTTTCATTCATGTCTGACCTGCGACCTTGCCGGTACGAAACGCTGCCGCTAATCGACGCCTCATGAACGAGCCGAACCAGCCCGATCTCGCCGCCGCCGTTCGTAGCCTGAAGCGAGGGTCGGTCCTGGTGGTGGGAGATGCGATGCTCGACCGCTACGTGTACGGCACGGTCGAGCGGGTGAGCCCCGAGGCCCCGATCCCCGTCGTCACGGTCGAGCGCGAGGTGGCGATGCCTGGCGGGGCGGGCAACGTGGTGCGCAACATCACCGCGCTCGGCGCTTCGGCTGCCTTCCTCACCGTGGTCGGCGACGACCAGGCGGGGGCGGACCTCACCGCTCTGATCGGCGGGCAGCCGCATGTCGAGCCTTGGCTGCTCGTGCAAGGCGGGCGTGTGACAACGGTGAAGACACGCTACATCGCCGCCGGGCAGCAGCTCCTGCGGGCGGATCGCGAGACCGTGGAGCCGATCCACCCCAAGCTCGCCGACCGGCTGGTCAGCATCGCGGCGGATGCGATGGCCGCCTGCCGGGTGGTGGTGATCAGCGACTACCAGAAGGGGGTGGTGGCCAACGAGACGGCGGCGCGGCTGATCGCGGCGGCGCAGGAGCGGCGCCGGCTGGTGGTGGTGGACCCGAAGGGCCGCGACTATGCCCGCTACGCCGGGGCCGATCTCGTCACGCCGAACCGGCGTGAGCTGGCGGTTGGCACCGGGCTTCCGACCGAGACCGCCGACCAGGTGGTGGAGGCGGCCAGGGCGTTGATGCGCGCGCACGGCATTCGGGCGGTGCTGTGCACCCGCTCAGAGGACGGGATGACCTTGGTCGAGGGGCCGGAGGGCGCCTTCGTCACCCATTACGCGGCCGAGGCGAAGGAGGTCTACGACGTTTCCGGGGCAGGGGATACCGTCGTCGCGGTCGTTGCCGTTGGCCTCGCAGCGGGGCTGAGGCTTGGCGTGGCGGCGCGGCTGGCCAACATCGCGGCCGGCATCGTGGTCGGCAAAATCGGCACCGCAGTGGCGCGCGAGGCGGAACTCCTGGAAGCGATTGCGCCGGCAACGGGGGCGCTGCGCAAAGTGGTCTCGCGCGAAGCGGCCGCCGAACAGGTTGAGCGCTGGCGGCGCAAGGGCTGGCGCGTCGGCTTCACCAACGGCTGTTTCGATCTGTTGCACCCGGGACACGTCCATCTCATCGAGCAGGCGCGTGCGGCGTGCGACCGGCTCGTCGTCGGGCTTAACTCGGACGCCTCTGTTCGCCGCCTGAAAGGGCCGGGCCGCCCCGTGCAGCAGGAGGCGGCGCGCGCCGCCGTGCTCGCCTCTCTCGCCGATGTCGACCTTGTGACCATCTTCGACGAAGACACGCCGATGGAGCTGATCCGCCTCTTGCGGCCGGACGTGCTGGTGAAAGGGGCCGACTATACGCTTGAGCAGGTGGTGGGCGCGGAGCTCGTGCAATCCTGGGGCGGGCGGGTGCTGCTCGCTGACCTTCTCCCCGGCAACTCCACCACGGCGACCATCGCGCGGCTGAGGGGCTAGTCGGGCTACCGGCGTCAAAGGTTCCGGCGCGAAGATCGACCAGAGCCCCTCAACAGCTCCGGAACCATCCCCGGTCGGCCATGGCTTGTTTGGCTGGGGAACCGTCTTGCGGCGTGCGTCAGAGCGGATCGAGGCCGAGGTTCGGCGGCTTCGCCGCGACCCTACCGGCGGAGCGTGATCCCGCCCCGGCTTGCCCAGCCCGGCCGCCTCCGCCACACCCTGCCCGCCATGCTCGACCTTGCCCGCGCCTTCTCCCGCGTGCGCTTCGGCGAAACCGCCCCGCGCGATGAGCCGCACCGCGACGCCTTCCAGCGCGACCAGGATCGAATCACCTACGCGCGGCCCTTCCGACGCCTGCAGGCGAAGACGCAGGTGCATCCCCTCCCGCACGACAGCCACGTGCGCAACCGCCTCGTGCACACGCTCGAGGTCGCCTCAGTCGGACGGTCGCTCGGTGTGCTCGCCGCCGGCCGCATCGAACACCTGCTGGAGCCCGCCGGCATCACGCCGCAGGAGGTGGGCGCCGTGGTGCGCGCCGCCTGCATGGTGCACGACATCGGCAACCCCACCTTCGGCCATGCCGGCGAGGAGGCGATCGCAGCCGCGCTTGCCCGCCTTCTCCGAGAACACCGTGTCAAAGACGCCCCCGCCGACCTCGCCCACTTCGACGGCAACGCGCAGGGCTTCCGCATCGTCACCAAGATCGACATGCACCGGATGGACCGCGGCTTGCGCCTGACCTACGCCACACTGGGCGCGATGCTGAAATACCCGTGGGGAGCGGGCGATGCGCGGTCGCGCCAGGGCAGCAAGTTCTGTGTCTTTGCCACCGAAGCCCCGGCCTTCGCCGACGTCGTGCACCATCTCTACGGGCTCAACGACCCCGCGCTCGCGCCCCGCCACCCCGCCACTTGGTTGATGGAGGCCGCGGACGACATCGCCTATACGGTCGCTGATCTCGAGGATGCGGTCGATCTCGGCATCGTCTCCGCCCGCGAGTTCGTCGATCTCATCGGGCCGATCGCCGGGCGGCGCGAAGGCTCCGTCGCCTCGCTGCGCGGGCAGGCGATCGGTCGGCTGATCGATGCCGCGGCCGAACTCTTCGCTGCCCGCATCGACGAAATCCTTGCCGGGGCGCCCTATCACGGCGGAGCTCTGCTCGATGATCTCCGTGAGATCGACGCCACCATGGGCGAGGCCTTTGAGGCCGCCCGCCGCACCAACGAAACGCGAGTCTACGGCCACGACCGCAAGGTTGGCTTCGAACTCGCCGCGGACGAGATCATCGACACCGTGCTCGACCTTCTCTTTCCCGCCGCTTTGGCCTTCGCCGAAGCGCGCGAGGTCGAGAAACTGCCCCGACGCTACCGCCAGGCGCTCGCCATCTTCGGCGACTACCGCCCAGACCCTGATTGGCCGCGCGAGGAGATTCTTCGCTCAGCGATCGACGCCACCGCCGGCATGACCGACCCCTACGCCACCTTCATTGCGGCAAGGCTGCGCGGCATCGACGTCCCC
>CALBEG010000144.1 GCA_937927455.1 uncultured Elioraea sp.
AGCCCGCACAATCCGCGCGCTCTCGCCAGCGCCAGCGCATCGAGATCATGTTCGGCCGGCTGAAAGACTGGCGACGCATCGCCACGCGCGACGACCGGTGCGTGCACACCTTCTTCGCAGCCATCAACCCTCGCCACGACCGTCATCTTCCGGCTCAGTCAATGGGTCCTGAGCCGAGCACACTGGCTCGCCGCAAGCTTGTGGTCGCCACGCCATGATCGGCGGTCTCAGCGCGCGAGCCAACAGGCCATCAGCCAAGTCTGCCCGATATCGAGACCGCGAGCGTGGTGAGCGCGTCGAGCATTTCGTCAGCGCGGCCGACCGCCAGCGTAGCCGGCTTTGGAACTGCAAGGCGGCAAATGCTCAATTGTCCCGAGAGTGGCGGCCGTCGCACGACGACATACGAGAGGAGAAGAGCGGAGGTGCTGCTGCCTCGCGACAACAGTGCGAGCACACCGAGCATGACCCAGGACATCAGCACGCTCTGCGCAGCTTCGATCTAGACGTAGGCTGTGCCCACAGCGCGTCCACACGTGGCGAGAGCAAGAATCTGCATCACTCCGCCGGCGACTGGGAAGGCGATGATGGTGACGTGCGCGGTGGCAGGGCCGTGCCCCGTCGACGTGCTCAACGAGGTGAGAAGCAAGCCGCAGCGGGTGCGCCAGCGAGATAGCGCCCAAAGTGCCCTCATCCGTCGACAGCGTACCGCGCAGCGCCTCCTCCTGCGTGGCCCCCGAAGCCTGGAACAGCGCCGCAGCGCAGGTGATACCTGGCCAGCCGTCGTTTACAGCGCGGCCCTGCTGCGCCACCATGGCATCGCGATTGCGCGGCGCCCCTAACTCTTATTAGCGTTGTGGCATCTGATGCCGCTGCGCGAAACGCTCCATGACCGACCTCGCCCGGTTCGCCTTGCTCAACCTCGTGGCCGTAGGACTCACCGCAGCCTGGCTCACGACGATTCGTCTGCGAATCGGAGACGGGCCGGACGCCTCAAACCCAGTCGCCGTTGGAACCCTGACAATCCTTGTGGGTTCGGCTCTTACAGGCTCCGTGCTGATTGCTTTGGCCCACCGTGCGTGGCTTGCCGCGATCCTTTCCCTGGCAACTGGCTGGGTGCTCATCGCTGGGGCTTCGACTCTCTTCACACTGCTCGTGCCGAAGGCTTACGAGGCGATCGGGCCAGGCGCGATGGCGTTCCTGTGGGTGATCGTCGCATCAATCGGCGCCACACTCCTGGGCATAGTGCTGCGCGTCTGACGCGGTAGATCTCCGCTGTAGTCTCGCCTCCGCTCCGACAGGTGCCTCGTGGTTGCATACCGACCTCCTCTCCTGTCATCGTCGCCTTGCAACGTCGATGGACGACCTCGTTCGCTTTGCCCTTCTGGATGCTGCCGCACTTGCTCTGACAGCGCTCTACCTCGCCGCGGTTCGGTTACTCCTTGGCGACGGGCACAAGGCGATCACCCCGGCCAGTGTTGGCATAATGTCTATCCTCACTTTCGCCGCCCTTCTGGGAGCACCGTTGACCGCCATCGCGCACAGTGCAGGTGTTGGGATCGCGCTTTCGCTCTCCTCCGGTCTCATCCTGGTCTTCGGCGCCATCGCCGTGCTTGACACCATACTGCCGAACACCTTCCGAGCGATGCAATCCTTGGGATTTATGTTCCTATTCCCGATCCTTGCCACCATGGTCGCGCTGCCATTCGGACTTTTCATGCGCCTCGTGTTCTGATCTCTCGCAGTGGCCATCTGGTGAAGCTTTGCAAATGGCTTAGGCCGCGTGGACAAGCCTATGGCGCGGGGCTTCCCAGTCGGCTGTGGACAAGCTCCGAAGCTGATTTCCGGCATGGAGATCGGCGTTGATCCTTGAGTGTCTGACCGACGAGGAATGGTCCGTCTGCGCATCCTTCGTGCTGTCCGCCGGCGGGCTCGTCGGGCGGCCTCCGCGCGACCGCCGCACCGTCCAGGAGGTGCCCACCAAGGGCAGCTGCGATGTCCAGAAGAGCGTCAGCCACGCGCTCTCCGCGCTGCGCAGCGGCATCGCGTGCTTCATCACCTGCACGAAAAACAGCCGAAGGGTCGCAACGCGATACGACCAGACCGCGGACAGCGTCCTAGCGTTCGCCGCGCTCGCCTCCATCACACTGTGGATCAGGGCTGGCCACGCAGCGTCGGCCTCGAGGCACAACTCGGAAGCTTTGAGCCGGGGCAAGAGGGCGAGCCTGATCACCGTCTATCTCGTTAAACTGCAGGATCTATCGCCCAACATGCCGACTCATCAGTTTCAGTTGATGTGATCGGCGCGATCCTCCGACTTGCGCAACGTGATCCCCAACGGATGGGAACTAATGCGCAGATGGAGCATTCCGCATCTTCATCGGATAGCGATCCTGGCCAAGGCGGCGGTCAAGACGAAGGTGATGCTGGCCCGGTCGGCGGTCGCTCACATGGTAGATCGCGGTCCTACGGCGCACACCCGATCTTCAGGAGCTCAAGAGATGGGGCGTCAAAAGACGGAAAGGCATAATGGCTATGAAGGAATGTTGACGTTTCGGAACGGGCATAATCTGCAGAAGGTCTATAGATTGACTCCACACTCGCCCTCGACCAACTCGTGGACAGTTTGAAAAAGACCGGATCTCAGGAGCGATGCGCTTAACTTGAAGGGCAACCAGTTGCTAATTGGGACTGGTGCCGACACTCGGATTTGAACCGAGGACCTACTGATTACGAATCAGTTGCTCTACCGCTGAGCTATGTCGGCAATCGTCAGCGCTTCTTCTACGCTTCGCCGCTCCTTGGCGCAAGCGGCGGCCTCTTTGCCCCGGCCCGCTTCAGATCCCACACATCCCCTGGCGGCCCCTTTCGGATCGCCGCGAGCAGGCTGCGCACCTCTTGTCGAGCCGCCACATGGCTCATCGACAGCGACCCGCCGATGCCAGCTTCCTTCAGGTCCATCAGCGTCAAACCCTGAAGGTAAAGTTCACGGAAGATGACCCGCTCCCCGAAGCCGCGCACCGTGCGGAAGCCGATCCGCTTGGCGAGCTCCTCCAGCGTGGCCCCCACATCGCGCTGGTTGCGCGCCTCACGCGCCCCGAGCCGGTTGCGCATCACGATCCAATCGAGCCGACCGCGATCGCAGGCGAACCGGTCCTTCCGCGCCTCCCACACCAATTCGGCGTAGACTGATGGCCGCACCACGCGGCGATCATCCGGATCGACGATCGCCAGCATCGAGAAGTCGACGAAGCTGTCGTTGATCGGGGTAATCAGTGTGTCGGCCAGCGCGTGGGCGCGGCGGGCAAGGACGGTGTCGGCACCCGGACAGTCGATGATGATGAATTCGGTCTCGCGTGCGAGCCCGGCGATCGCCTCGCGGAGGGCGGCCTCGTCCTCGGCGTCTGCCGCTTGCCGCGTTTCTGCCTTTGAGGCGTGCACCGCCCGCAACGCCGGGAGCGGCAGCGAGACACCGCGCTTCGCTGCCGTGACCGCGCGTGCCTCGAGATAGCGGGTCAGGGTTGCCTGGCGGGCGTCGAGATCAACCGCGCCGACACGGTAACCCTCGCGCAGAAGCCCAACGATGACGTGCATCGCCGCAGTCGACTTGCCCGACCCGCCCTTCTCGTTGCCGATCACGACGATATGCGGGCGGGTTTCCAGCGTGACCCTGGCCGTCGGCAGCGTCCCGTCCACCGCTCCTCACAGCCCAGGCAGGGGGGCAGGCAGCAAAAGCTGCGGCGTCGTGACCCGCGTCTCGCCCCAACGCAGGCTACCCACCGCACCGCAGGAACTGCAGACATGGCTCCATTCACCGTGGCTCGCGCCGCAATTTCCACAGGTCCATTCGGGTGGTTCGGGTGCCGAAGCAGCGTCACGCCAGTGCGCTTCCGCCTCGGCATGGGCGCGTTCGGAGCCCGCGAACTCTCCTTCCGCAATCTTGGCGAGGAGTGCATACAGGCGGCGATCCACCACGCCAGCCGCCCGCGCGCGCTCCGTCCAACGCCGCGCCTCTGCCCAGTCCTCCGCCTCCAGCGCGGCCTGAGCGGCGGCAAGCGCCATTTCCACTCCGCCCACTTCGCCCGCGAGGGCTGCGACGCGCTTCACTCTCTCGGCTTTGCTTTCGCCGACCGGACCCTCGAGAGCCAGACCGGTCAGCATCGGGTGCGGCGCCTTGCAAAGCCCCTCCCTCAGCGCCCGTTCGGCCGCCCGGGTGTGCCCTTCCGCGCGCAGACGCCGCACCACGGCCGCGTGCGCCGGGGCAAGGGCGGGGGCAAGAGCCACCGCTTGCTGTTCGAGACGCAAGGCCGCGCGGGGCTCATTCTCCTCCGCTGCGGCAGCAAGCAGCAGCGCGGCACGACGGATCGCCTCCTCCGTCCCGCTTTCCGCCAGCGGCAACAGTCTGAGGGCGGCCTGCCAGTCGCGTTTGCGAACCGAATCCTCGAACGCAAACGACTTTGCCCAGACCGCATTCGGCTGATGGACGAGCGCCGCCCGCGCCGCATCGGCTGCCACTGCGCGGTTGCCGCGCTCTACCGCGAGCTGGGCAATGCCACGCTGGCCGAGCGCGGCCGCCGCGCCCTCCTGTTCAGCCAGCAGCCGGAAAGTAGTTTCGGCCGCCTCGACGCGCCCTGCGGCGCGCGCCGCGTACCCTGCGAGCATCAGCGTGATCGGCGTGTCGCCAAGGAGACGGCGGGCCTTCTCCCCATGCTTGTGGGCGGCCGCACCGTCGCCGGCTGCGAGGGCGGCGAAGGCGGCGACCATCGCCTCGTCTCCTTCGTCACGCCGGCGCAGGGCGCGCTTCAGCCGACGCCGAGCAAGCTGCGAGCTAATTCCGGCATACACACGGACGATCAGACCCACAACGAACAGCGACACGGCAAACGCCAGGGCGGACAGCCACAGCGGGATGTCGATCACGACGTCGCCGGCAGCGACCGAGACGGAGGCCGGCCGGGCTGCGACCCACAACGTGCCGGCCGCGACAAGTCCAAGAACAATTAGAATAAACAGCGCGCGGCGCATCGGGGCGGCTCCTCAATGGCCGGCGGCAAGGGCGACGAGATCGTCGCGGGCGGTGATGACCGACTGGGCCTCAGCGATCCACCCGCCCATGGCGCGTGCTGGCCCGGGCGGCAGGCTGGAAAGCGCGGCCAAGGCCCCGCGAAGGTCGCTGGCCTCAAGCGCCTTCTCGGCCTCGGCAAGCAGGGTGGTGACGGGGTCGCCGATCACCACTGAACCGGAACGCCGGACGGTGACCAAGCCGGTGATTCGGTTGCCGGTACGGTCCCAGAAATCGTCACCCACCGTCTCGCGCAACTGGCGTGCGGCCTTGGCCGCTTCGGGGAAGGCTCGACGCAAGGAGGCGACGGTCGGAGGCGAGCGCTCGGCAAAGGCGACAAGAGACCGCGGCACTGGCGTTCCAGCCGGCAACATGGCGAGTGCAGGGCCTAGCGGGCGTCCCGTTTCCAGCGCGGCTTGGGCAGCCATCGCTGCGGCGAGGCGGGCAGCGAGCGCATCAAGCCGCGGATCCTGCATCGGCCGCTGCTCGAGCACGGAAAGGCGGGCGGCGAGCTCCGGCACCCGGGCGTCCTGGACCGGCCTGGCTTCCAGCGCTGCGAGGCGGTTCGCGAGGTCCGGCAGACGGTCATCCTGCATCGGCCGCTGCTCGAGAACTGAGAGGCGGGCGACAAGGTCTGGCACCCGTGCGTCCTGAACTGTCCTGGCTTCCAGCGCTGCGAGGCGGTTCGCGAGGTCCGGCAGGCGGTCATCCTGCAGCGGCCGCTGCTCGAGAGCGGAGAGGCGGGCGGCGAGATCGGCCACGCGCGCATCCTCAACCGGCCGCCGTTCCAGCGCGGCGAGGCGCGTGGCGAGATCGTCGACGCGCGGGTCAGCCGCGGCATCGGCCGCTACGGCCGGGCGCTCCTCGAGCGCCGCGAGACGGCGGGCAAGCTCCTCCAGCCGAGGATCGAGCTGGGCAGTCGGGGCCGGACGCCCTTCGAGGGCGGCGACCCTGCTCGCCAGGGCGGCGAGAGCGGGGTCGGCCGCCGGAGCATTGATCCGTTCGATGGTCTGCCAGCCGACGAACAGGGCGAGCACAGCGATGGCGGCCCACAGCAGGCCTGTTCGACCGCTCGGGCTTGCTGGGGTCGACGGCGGGACAGCGGGAGTAGCGGAGGGCGAGGCGAGTTCCGCCGAAGTGGCCGATGGCGGCGATGCTGACGACGGGGGAGCTACGGGAGCCTTCGTCTGGCCGCTCGGGCCGAAGACATGCTCTGGTTCTTGGGACGTAGCGGTGGCGGACTTCGCTTGCGCCTTGGTGTCCGCTTTGGCATCGCGCGAGGTCGACGCCGCTGCGGGTTCCTGTGCTGGCGCTGCCAGCCCAGAGACAACTGGCGCGGGTCGGGCAGAAGCCTGCGCCGGCGGCGGTGAGGAGGGCTTCAGCACCTGTGGGGGAGCGCCCGCTTGGAGACCCGGGGGCTTCGATAGTTCGGGCCCCGACGCGGGCGGCTTCGGCGGCTCAGGCGAGGCAGCGGGTGGCTTAGCGGCCTGGGCCAGCGCCGTCGGCGATCCGTCATTTGTTGGGACTTCGGCCTTCTGACCCTGCGGTAGACGGTCGGTCTTGCCAGGGTGGTCTTTCCGCCCATCCGGTGGCACGCTCATCCTAGATCCTTCCCCATCCCCTGAGACTCGCAGGACGCAGCGAGCAAAGCCAGGAGGCTATCCTGGTTTGGCCGCGCGGCTGAACGGATACGCCGAAACGAAAGCCCCGTCAGTCCTGACGCGGCGGCGTCGCTGATCGCAATCGCTTCCACCCTGGCAAGCTGCCCCTCGAGACCGCACTGGCGAACCAGTGTAGCGAAAACCCGGGCTGCGGAGGCAGAGAAAAACAAGACGGCATCAACCACGCCCTCTCGCAGCGCCGCCTCGGCCTCAGAGCCCAGCGCCGGCACGGGGACCGCGTCGTAGGTGACGCGACGCAGCACCCGGAAACCCCGAAGGCGCAGATCAGCGGCGAGCCGCAGCCCCTCGCCGGGGCGCGTGGGAAGAAGGAGAGGGTCGCCGGCCTGCTTGAGGGTCCGCGCAGCAAGTTCGGCGAGTGCGGCCGCATCGCCTGAAGCGGAGCGGACGTCGCGAAAGCCGTGCCGACGCGCTTCTTCGGCGGTGGCATCGCCGACCGCGAGCAGCGGCAGGTCGCGGTGGCTCGCAGCCAGGGTCCGGACGGCGTTCAGCGACCCGGCCAGCACAGCCTGGAGGCGATCCGCTGACGGTAGCCGAGCCGCCAGCGGCACGATGCGCAGCATCGGCGCGGACAGTGGATGGAAGCCGCGCGCGCGCAAAAGGGTCGTGGTGGCGTGCGCATCGGGCTCCGGGCGGGTGACGAGGACCAACTGGCCATAACGTGCTCCTTGGAGGCGGTCGCGATCGACTGCCGCCTCCCGCTTCGCGCTCGCGCCCCCTCTCGCCGTAGCCACGCCGTTCGCCCCCGCGCGCGTGGTCAATGCTCAGTCCCCGCTCTCAATCCGGGCGACCAGTTCCTTCACGGATGGGATGAAGCCGTTCGAGTAGAATGGATCGGTTGCAAACCTGTACGCGTTGTGGCCGGCGAACATCAGGTTACGCTCGACGTCCTCGCCGTGCGCGATGTCCTGCAGCGTCTTCTGGATGCAGAACGAGCGCGGATCGGCCTTCTTGCCAGTGGTGAAGTCCGGTTCCTGCTGCGACCAGTTGGAGAAGCGGCAGGCGGACAGGCAGCCCATGCACTCGATCTGGTCGCGCCGGATTTCAGCCGCCTTCTCGGGGGTGACGAAGATCAGCGTGCCGTCCGGCGTGCGCATCGCTTCGCTGTAGCCTTCTGCCACCCACGTGCGTGCGCGGGCGGCATCGTTTGGAGTGAGATACACGGTTCGCGCGCGCGGCCCAGTCGCGAAGGCCTCTGTGTGCTCGCCGAGCGCTTGCAAGGTATAGGCGACCTGGCGTTCGTTCCGCTCTCGCAACTCTCTGAGGAAGCCGTTGTTCACCGCCGACGACCAGAACCCGGTCGGCGAGAAGCGGTTGAGGAACACATCCCCGGGCTTCAACGTGAGCAGTCGACGTTTCCACGCTTCGGAAATCGGGCTCTCTTTGGTCAGCAGCGGGCGAGTGCCGAACTGAAAGGCGACCGGGCCGAGGTCAGGGTTGTCAATCCAGTCCGCCCACTCGCGCAGATACCACACCCCGCCCGCCATCACGATCGGCGTGTCGCGCAGGCCAAACTCGTTCATGGTGCGCCGGAGCGCCAGGACCCGCGGGTAGGGTGGCTCAGGCTTCGCGGGATCCTCTGAGTTGGAGAGACCGTTGTGGCCACCAGCAAGCCATGGGTCTTCGTAGACCACCCCACCGAGCCACTCGCGCGTCTTATGGTAGGCACGACGCCAGAGCGCATTAAAGGCACGGGCTGAGGAGACGATCGGATAGTAGTAGACCCTGAAGCGCGCGGCGATCTCGGACAGGCGGTAGGGCATGCCGGCACCGCAGGTGATGCCGTGGATCAAGCCCTTGGCACCTTCCAGGATGCCGGTAATGACGCGTTCCGCCCCACCCATCTCCCACAGGATGTTCGCGTGGATACGGCCCCGCCCTCCGGACATTTCATAGGCTGTGCGCGCCTGCTGAATGCCGCCCTGGATGCCAAAGGCGATTAGCTCCTCGTGCCGTTCGCGGCGCGTGCGCCCCTCGTACACTTGCCGGACAAGCCGCCCATCTGGCGTGAAGCTGTCGGCGTTCACGGCAGAGAAGGTGCCAATCCCGCCGGTAGCCGCCCACGCCCCGGCGGAGACGCCGTTGGACACCGAGACGCCCTTGCCGCCCTCGACGAGCGGCAAGACTTCAGCCCCGCTCATGCGGAGTGCGTGAAGGGGCTTCATCGCGCCACCGTCCCTTTCCCGCCGCGAAGGCGGTAGTAGAAGAGAGAGCCTGCAAGCCCCGTCGTCATGCGGCCGAAGTTGCTTGACGGCATCGTACGACGCTCTTTCCCCTCTCCTTGTCCGCTGTTCGTCGAAGTGACCGCGGCGGTCACTGCGCGGCCTGCGCCTCCGCGTCCTCGCGACGGCGTCCGCCCTTGGGCCCGACCTTGTCGGTGATGTCCTCGCCGGTCTTCTGGTCGACCACGCGCATGGAGAGCTTCACCTTGCCGCGCTCATCGAAGCCAATGACCTTCACCTTCACTGTATCACCCACGTTGACCACGTCGGTGGTCTTTGCCACTCGGCCGGGGGCGAGTTCAGAGATGTGCACGAGTCCGTCGCGCGAGCCGAGGAAGTTAACGAAGGCGCCGAACTCCGCCGTCTTCACCACCTTGCCTTCGTAGATCACGCCGATCTCGGGTTCGGCGACGATGCCGTGGATCCAGTCGATCGCCGCCTTCGCCGCCCTCTCTTCCGTCGCGGCCACCTTCACCGTGCCGTCATCCTCGATGTCGATCTTGGTTCCCGTTACCTCGCTAATCTCGCGGATCACCTTTCCCCCCGTACCAATGACGTCGCGGATCTTGTCGCGCGGGATATGAATCACCGTGATTCGCGGTGCGTTCTGGTTCAAGGCATCGCGTGGGCGGGCGAGCGCCTTGGCCATCTCGGCCAGAATGTGCATCCGTCCCTCGCGCGCCTGTTCGAGCGCCTGACGCATGATCTCCGGCGTGATCGAGGTAATCTTCAGGTCCATCTGCAGCGAGGTCACCCCCTTCTCGGTGCCCGCCACTTTGAAGTCCATATCGCCGAGATGGTCCTCGTCGCCGAGGATGTCGGAGAGAATCGCGACCCCCTTCTCTTCCTTGATCAACCCCATCGCGATCCCGGCGACGGGACGCGGCAGCGGCACGCCAGCATCCATCAGCGCGAGCGAGGAGCCGCATACGGTCGCCATCGAGGAGGAACCGTTCGACTCTGTGATCTCGGAGACCACGCGCAGCGTGTAGGGGAACTGTTCCTTCGACGGGATCAGCGGATGGATCGCCCGCCAAGCGAGCTTGCCGTGCCCGATCTCACGCCGCCCCGGCGAGCCAATCCGCCCGGTCTCGCCAACCGAGAAGGGCGGGAAATTGTAGTGGAGCAGGAAGCGTTCACGGTATTCGCCCTCGAGTGCGTCGATGATCTGCTCGTCATCGCCGGTGCCCAGTGTGGCAACACAGAGCGCCTGCGTCTCCCCGCGGGTGAACAGGGCCGAGCCGTGCGTGCGGGGAAGCAGGCCCACCTCGACGTAGATCGGGCGGATGTCCTTCGTGCCACGCCCGTCGATACGCAGCCCCGTGTCCAGGATCGCGTTGCGCACGATGTCGGCCTCGATGTCTTTCAGCAACTCCTTCGCCTTGGCTACGTCAAGGCCTTCGGCCGCGATGGTGGCAAGCGCGGAATATTTCGCCTGGTCGACCTGCTCACGGCGCGTCTGCTTCACCGTCTCGCGATAGGCCTCGGCGAGCTGGCCGCGTGCGAGCTCGTCGAGCCGCGCCCTAAGCGAAACGACGGCCGCGTCCTCCTCAGGCAGAGGCCATGGATCCTTCGCCGCCACTTCAGCGAGCTGCACGATCGCCTCGATCACCGGCTGCATCTGCTCGTGGCCGAACACGACGGCGGCGAGCATCTCCTGCTCGGAGAGCTCGTGCGCTTCAGACTCCACCATCAGCACGCCCTCGGCCGTGCCGGCGATGACGAGATCGAGCTTCGAGGTCTTCATCTGCTCCTGGGTCGGGTTCAGCACGAACTGCCCGTCAATGTGGCCGACCCGCGCCGCCCCGATCGGGCCGAAGAACGGTATGCCCGAAAGGGTAAGGGCAGTGGAGGAGGCGATCATCGCCACGATGTCGGGGTCATTCGTCAGGTCGTGCGACAGCACGGTGGCGATCACCTGCACCTCGTTGTGGAACGCCGCCGGGAAAAGCGGGCGGATAGGGCGGTCAATCAGCCGCGAGACGAGCACCTCGCGCTCGCTGGGCCTGCCCTCCCGCTTGAAGAACCCGCCGGGGATCTTGCCGGCGGCGAAGGTTTTCTCCTGGTAGTGCACGGTGAGGGGGAAGAAATCCTGTCCGGGCTTCGCCTGCTTCAGGCCCACCGCGGTGGCGAGCACAACAGTGTCGCCGTAGCGGGCAAGCACCGCCCCGTCGGCCTGTCGGGCGAGCTTGCCCGTCTCGAGGATCAGGGGCCGGCCGCCCCAGAGGAATTCCTTGCGGAAGAATTGAAACATGCGTGTCGTCTCTCCGTCGCGCGAGCGCACGGCAGGGCCTGATCACGACGGAGGAGAGAGGGCGGTCGGCCGACGGCGTCTCGGGCGGCATGGGTCGGGGGCAGCGACGGCATGCGGCACCTCCCCGTGGTCCATGTGGCCGGAAACGCCGGCGATCTCATCCGACGGCGCACCCCCTTCGTCGCGACGGCGGCTGGCCGCCGCGAACCCGCGGGTTGTCGCGCGCCCCGATGGCGCGCAAGCGTGATGTGGGGCTGCAGCGCGGTGTTCGCCACGTCCCGCCCCGGCTTCGCCTCAGGCCCCGGCCTACCGCCGAAGACCGAGGCGGTCGACGAGCGCCTTGTAGCGCGCGGCGTCCTTGGTGCGCACGTAGTCGAGCAAGCGTCGCCGCTGCCCGACCATCATCAGAAGTCCGCGCCGGGAGTGGAAGTCCTTGGCGTGGGTCTTTAGGTGCTCGGTGAGGTTGCGGATTCGCTCCGAGAGCAGCGCGACTTGCACCTCCGGCGAGCCGGTGTCGCCCTCGTGCTGGGCGAATTCCTTGATGAGCGCTGCGCGGCGCTCGGCCGTGATCGACATCGCGTGTGCTCCTTCACCATCGCTTTGCCCGGCCAGGGAAGGCTGCCCGCCACCCCCGCGTCACGGGCCCCTTCGCCCGCCTCAGTCGGTCCGGGAGCCCAGCAGCCGCACCGGGTGCAGCATGCCGGCCTCGAGCCTGCCGATGGCGAGCGCCCTGCCCCCCGCTATCACCCGCACGACCCCGCCAGCTGGATCGGCTTCGGGCGGAATACGGCCCAGGAACGACACCAGCGACAAGCGCTCGCCGTTCGCGAGCCGCTGGGCTTCCGCCGCCGTCAGGGCCAACGCCGGGATGTCGGCCAGCGCGGTCTCGATCGGCTTGAGAAAGCCCACGGCAGCGTCGTCTTGCCCCAATGCCTCGGCCCTGTCTAGGGCGACTGCGTCGCGTTCCGCGAAGGGACCGACCCGCAGCCGGCGCAGGGCGGCGACGTGGCCGACCGTGCCGAGGGCGCGGGCGAGGTCGCGCGCGAGGGCGCGCATGTACACACCCTTGCCGCAAACGACGCGGAACACCGCCGTGTCGGGATCGGGGCGCGCCTCGAGGATGAGGGAATCGATGCGGGCTGGACGGGCGGCGAGCTCGACCGCGATTCCCTCGCGGGCGAGGTCGTAGGCGCGCTCGCCCTCGACCTTCACCGCCGAGTAGCGCGGGGGGACCTGCTCGATCTCTCCGGTGAAGTGAAGCAGGGCAGCGCGTATCCCCTCGTCGGTCGGTCGCGCGGTGGAGGTCTCGATCACCTGCCCGTCGGCGTCGTCGGTGTCGCGCGCCTCGCCGAAGCGAAGCGTGAAGACGTACTCCTTCGCCCCGCCCATCACGTAGGGCACCGTCTTAGTTGCCGCCCCGAAGGCGATCGGCAGCACCCCCGTCGCGAGCGGATCCAGCGTGCCGCCATGGCCCACCTTCTGGGCGCGGAAAGCGCGTTTGAGCCGGTTCACCACGTCGGTCGAGGTGAGGCCTGAGGGCTTGTCGATGACGAGCCAACCGTCGACCGGCCGGCCCTTGCGGGTGCGGGGCATGGAATCGGGGCGTTTGGTCCGGCGCGGGGCCACAGCGCGCTGCGGCGGCGTGATGACACGACCGGTAGCGGACGGAAAGCCCCTGCGTCATGCGGGCGCTGCTTGCACCCCTTCCCGGTGCCATTCTACCTTCGAAAGAATAAAGACGTGAGAGGGAACGCCATGACTCGTCCGTCCCGCCTGCCGCGACTCTTCCGCCGCACGGTCCTAGCCTCGGCCCTTGCCGCCCCGCTCATCCGTCCCGCGCGCGCGCAGGGTCGCGTGCGTGTGGTCATGGTCGGCGGCGGTTGGGGTGGCCTCTCGGCCGCCCGCCACGTGCGCAAGGCGATCGACGGAGCGGAGGTGACGCTGATCGAACCCAATCGCGCCTTCTTCTCCTGCCCGCTCTCCATTCACTACATCGTCGGCGAACGGCGCGCCGAAAGCCTGACCTTCCCGTTCGACGGGCTGATCCGCGACGGAGTGCAGCACGTGGCCGAGCGCGCGCAGACGATCGATCGCAAAGCGCGCGTCGTCGTGACGGAGACACACCGTATCGCCTATGACTTCCTCGTCCTCTCGCCGGGCATCGAGTACATGGAGGAGGAGATCCCTGGCTTCACCGAAGCGCAAGGCGCGATCCCCGTCGGCTTTCGCGCCTTCGAACAGCAAGCCGTTCGGCGCGCGCTGGAGGCACATCCGGGGGGCGACATCGTGCTCTCCGTTCCGCCCGTACCGTATCGCTGCCCAATCGCGCCCTACGAGCGTGCTGCCCTCATCGCGCAGTGGATGGATCGGCGGGCGATGCCGGGCAAGGTGATCCTGCTCGATCAAAACCCTGCGATCCCGATCGGCGGGCCCACGATCGAGACCGCTTTCCGTGAACTCTATCCTGCACGGCTCGAACACCACAAGGGGGTGAAGATCGTCCATATCGATGCCGAGAAGAAACGGATTGAGACCGATAAGGGCGTGCTGACCTTTGGCACTGCGTCACTGATCCCACCTATGCGCGCGGGCTCCATCGTTCGCACCGCGGGCTTGGGCGAGCGTTGGGCGAACGCAACCTTCCCAACCTTCGTCTCAGCAGCGGACGACCGCATCTACATCATCGGCGACGCTGTCGGTTCGACCCTGCCGAAGAGCGGCCACCTCGCCTATGAGACAGGGGTGCTCGTAGCTGATCACATCGCCGACCGGGTAGCTGGCCGCACCGGCCAAGACGGCGACGCTCTGCCGTCCGCCATCTGCTTCGCATTCTTCACCTCGGACGAGGCGATGCGGGTGAAGATCGAAGCGCGCTGGAACGACCTCACGCGCGACATCGAGCGCAGAGCCGAGATCGACTCCCGCAGGAGCCGCAACGCCGCCCAGGCGGCGCGGGAATGGTCGGAAGCGATCTGGGCCGAGCTCGTCGGCTGATCGCGCGAACAGAAGCGCGGGTGCAGGGACGGCGGCAATGGCTCGCGCCTGCGCCCGCTCACTCGTCGTGGTGGTCGAGGTCGCGCGCCACAGTCGGTGAGTGCAGCAGAGCGTCGATCCGCGCCGCTTGATCGATCGCCGTGTCGGCGCGGAAGACGAGGTCGGGCGCGAATTTCAGCCTCACGACTGCGGCCACGCGCGCGCGGAGGAATGGTGACGCACGCTTCAGCGCGGTGAGCAGGGCGGCGATATCGCCGCCGCCGAGCCGGGTGACGAACACCGTCATGTGACGCAAGTCGGGCGAGGCGCGAACCTCCGTCACCGTGATGCGGGCGGAGGCAAGTTCGGGGTCGCGGAAATCCCCCCGCTCGAACAGGGCGGCGAGCGCGTGCCGAACCTCCTCGCCGACCCTGAGCTGGCGCTGCGAGGGCGCCTTGGGGGTCATCCCTCAGCCTCTGCGGTGCGGTAAGGCATCGCTCACGCCGGAATGGTCTCGATCTCGAAACACTCGATCACGTCGCCCTCGCGGATGTCCTGCCAGTTGGCAAAAGCCATGCCGCACTCGTAGCCGCGCGCGACCTCCTTCACGTCGTCCTTGAAGCGCTTGAGCTGCGAGAGTTCGCCTTGGTGGATCACCACGCCCTCTCGCAACAGGCGCACGCCGGCACCGCGCTTGACAACGCCTTCCGTGACCATGCAGCCCGCGACCTTGCCGACTTTCGTGATGTCGAACACCTTGCGGATCTCGGCATAGCCCAAGAACTTCTCGCGCTCCTTCGGCGC
Source organism: uncultured Elioraea sp. (assembly GCA_937927455.1). Lineage (GTDB taxonomy): Bacteria > Pseudomonadota > Alphaproteobacteria > Acetobacterales > Acetobacteraceae > Elioraea. Next base: position 14,992 of record CALBEG010000144.1, read on the forward strand.
CACTTTGCCCTTGACCAGCTTCTCGATGTCGTCGGCAACATCGTAAATGATCGAGTAGTAGCGGATATCAACGCCATCCCGCTGCGCAAGGTCGCGCGCTTGGGCTGTTGCGCGCACGTTGAAGCCGACGATCACCGCATCAGAGGCCTTGGCGAGTTGCACGTCGCTTTCCGTGATCTGGCCGACGGCGGAATGCAGCACGCGCACCCGCACCTCGTCATTGCCGAGCTTGGCAAGCGTGGCCGCGATCGCCTCCGCCGAGCCCTGCACGTCGGCTTTCACCACCACCGCCACTTCCTTCTGCTCGCCGGCCTGGATCCGGGCAAGCATCTGGTCGAGTGTGCCGCGCGCGGCCACCGCACCGGCAGCCGCCTTCTCGCGCAGCTTGCGCTGGCGGAACTCGGAGACTTCACGCGCCCGCGCCTCGTCGGCAACGACGACGAACCGCTCGCCGGCAGACGGCACGCCGGACAGACCAAGGATCTCCACCGGCGTCGAGGGAGAAGCGTCCTTCACCTGGCGGCCTTTGTCGTCGAGCATCGCACGCACTCGGCCCCATTCCGTACCAGCGACGACAATGTCACCCTGATGGAGCGTCCCCCGCTGTACGAGCACGGTGGCCACGGGCCCTCGCCCGCGATCGAGCTTCGACTCGATCACCGTTCCTTCGGCCGCTCGCTTGGGGTTGGCGCGCAGGTCGAGGATCTCGGCCTGCAGTAGGATCGCCTCCTCGAGCTTGTCGAGGTTGATCTTTTTGATCGCCGAGACCTCGACATCCTGCACATCGCCGCCGAGCTTCTCCACCACCACCTCGTGCTTGAGCAGCTCGTTTCGAACCCGATCGGGCTTCACTCCGGGGAGGTCGATCTTGTTGATGGCGACGATGATCGGCGCGCGCGCAGCCCTCGCGTGCCGGATCGCCTCCACCGTCTGCGGCATCACCCCGTCATCGGCGGCGACGACCAGAACAACAACATCGGTCACCGACGCGCCGCGCGCGCGCATGGCTGTGAAAGCCTCATGGCCCGGCGTATCGATGAAGGTGATCTTCTGCCCCGCCGGCAGGGACACCTGATACGCGCCGATGTGCTGCGTGATGCCGCCAGCTTCGTGCGCGGCGACGTCGGTCTGGCGCAACGCATCGAGCAAGGAGGTCTTGCCGTGATCGACATGGCCCATGACAGTGACAACAGGCGGGCGTGGCTGCAGGTCGCTGTCCTGATCAATGCCGCCCTCGAGCCCGAGCTCGACGTCTGATTCGGAGACACGCTTCGAGCGGTGCCCGAGTTCGGTGACGACGAGTTCGGCGGTATCGGCATCAAGGGTCTGGGTGATGGTCGCCATCACGCCCAGGCGCATCAGTGCCTTGATGACGTCCGCCCCGCGCACCGCCATGCGGCCCGCGAGTTCCTGGACCGTGATCGCCTCGGGGATGACGACCTCGCGCACGATCCGGCTTCCCTCCGTTCGCAGCCGCTCGCGCTGCGCCTGTAGTCTTTCCCGCTCACGCTGGCGTCGAACGGAGGCGAGGCTTCGCACACGCTCCTCCTCGTCGTTCAACACGGCGGAGAGGTCGAGCCTGCCTGCGCGACGGTCGCGCTCCGGCTGTCCCTTCTTGACAAGGGCCAATGCAGGCTTCTTCGGAGCAGCTCCGGAGCGGCGGACGGGGCCTGCACCGTCGTCGTCGTCCTCCTCGACCCCGCGCAGGCGAAGTGTGGTGCCGGCGTTGGCCGAGGTGGCGGGCTTACCGGCCGCGCTGGCGGTCGCGGCCTCGGCGACCCGGCCGCGCGCCTCGGCGCGTTCGCCGGCGGCAGCGGCACGGCGTTTGGCCTCCTCCTCTTCGGCCTTGCGACGGGCGTCTTCCTCGGCCCTGCGGCGGGCTTCTTCCTCGGCCTTGTGGCGGGCGTCCTCCTCGGCCTTGCGGCGGGCTTCCTCTTCGGCCTTGCGGCGCGCGTCCTCCTCGGCCTTGCGACGGGCTTCCTCGGCAGCGGAGAGAACAGAAATCTTCTGCGCCTCTGCTTCACGCCGCCGCTGTTCACGGAGCTGCTCCTCAAGCGCGCGGGCCCTGGCCGCGCGTTCCTCGTTGGTGAGCTGGCGCGGTGCCGGGCTGGAGGATCTCTGCGAAGGTTGGCCAGGCCGGACCGGTTGCGCGGCCGCCGGGGCGGCAGACGTGGAACTTCGCTTTGCCGAAGCCGGGGGCGGTGTGGGCGCGGATGGGGCGGCAACGGGCTGGGTCGTGCCAGGGACCACGTGGCGCTTCTTCACCACTTCCACCTGTACGACCTTGCTGCGGCCATGAGGGAAGCTCTGGCGCACACTGCCGGCGTCAACCGTCTTGCCGAGCTCGAGTCGGCCGCGGCCTAAGGAGAGCCGCCCCTTCCCCTGCTCCGTTTCCTTCGTCTCGCTCATCCGCTCCGCCGGTCCTCTCTTTCGCCACCCTCTTGCGCCGCGCCGCGCACGCCCGCAAGCCTCTGCGTGTCGCGCGCGATCGTCTGCGCAAGCCGCCCCGGCGCGAGAGCGACATGCACCACATGGTCCCGCCCAAGCGCTGCCCCGAGTTCCGCCGCCGTCAACGGCGACACCACAGCCAAGTGCTGCGAGCCCGAGAGAAGCTTTCTCCGCCCATCGGGAGCGCCATCGGAGGCCTCGACGATCAGCCCCGCCCGGCCTGCCAACACCCACTCGCGCGCGGCGACGAACCCGGCCACAGCCTGGCCCGCGCGCCGCGCGAGCCCGAGCTGCTCACCGATCCGACGTGCGAGGAGTTGCGCCACTTTCTCGCGCAGGCCGGCGGGAACCGTAACCGGGCCCTGTGCTGCACGGGCGAAGGCACGCGCAACCTTCGGGTCGTCGAGGAGTTCCCCGTGTGCGAGCAGCCAAAACCCGCGCCCAGGAAGGCGTTCGACGAGATCCGGCACCAGTGCGCGATCCGGCCCGAGAACGAAGCGGATCATGCACTCGCGCTCCGCCCGTTTTCCCGTCGCAACGCAGCGCCGGGTCGGGCCAATCTCCTCGGCCCCCTCCAAGGCGTATCCCTCGCGCTCCACCAAAACCGGCATCCCCCGCGCCCACACCCGTCTTGCTCACCCTGGCGCCTGTGCCTGATCCTCGCCCTCGAACCAATGTGCGCGCGCGGCCAGTATCACCGCGTTCGCCGTCTCCTGGTCCATCGCCTCCTCGCCGCCCAGAATTTCGATCAGCTCGTCGGAGGCGAGATCGGCGAGATCGTCGAGCGTCTTTACCCCCTTCTCACCGAGCGCGACCAGCATGGCAGGGGTGAAGGGGTGGATCGTGGTGAGCTCGTCCGACACACCTAGTTCCTTTGCCTTCTCCGAAAGTTCGGCATCACGGCGGGCGATAAACTCCTCCGCGCGGCGCTTAAGTTCAGCCGCGATCGACTCATCGAAGCCCTCGATGCCGGCGAGCTCCTCGTCCGGCACGAGCACAAGGTCCTCGACCGAAGTGAAGCCCTCGGTGACCAGAAGCCCTGCGATCACATCGTCCACATCGAGTGCCTCGACGAAGAGGGCGGAGCGTCGGCGAAACTCCTCCTGGCGGCGTTCGCTCTCCTCAGCCTCAGTGAGGATGTCGATATCCCAGCGCGTCAGCTGCGAAGCGAGCCGCACGTTTTGGCCACGTCGGCCGATGGCAAGGCTGAGCTGATCATCCGGGACGACCACCTCGATGCGGCGGCTCTCCTCATCCAGCACCACCTTGCTGACCTCGGCCGGAGCCAGCGCATTGACCACGAAGGTAGCCGGGTCGGGCGACCAGGGAATGATGTCGATCTTCTCCCCCTGAAGCTCCTGCACGACCGCCTGCACGCGTGAGCCGCGCATGCCGACACAAGCGCCGACCGGATCAATCGAGGAATCGTGGCTCACCACCGCCATTTTGGCGCGCGAGCCAGGATCCCGCGCCACCGCCTTGATCTCGATGATGCCATCGTAAATTTCCGGCACCTCCTGCGCGAAAAGCCGTGCGAGAAAGCTGGGGTGTGTGCGCGAGAGGAAAATCTGCGGCCCCCGCGCCTCCTCGCGCACGTCATAGATGTAGGCGCGCACGCGGTCACCATTTCGGTAAGTCTCGCGCGGGATGAGCTCATCGCGTCGCAACAGGGCCTCAGCGCGGCCGAGATCGACCAACAGGTTGCCGTACTCGGTCCGCTTGACGATGCCGTTGACGATCTCGCCTACCCGGTCCTTGTACTCGGTATACTGCCGCTTGCGTTCATACTCGCGCACACGCTGCACGATCACCTGCTTGGCGGTTTGCGCGGCGATGCGGCCGAAATCGATCGGCGGCAGGGGATCGATGATGAAGTCGCCGACCTTGATCCCAGCTCTGATCTTCTGCGCCACAGACACGGGCATCTGGGTCGCCTCGTTCTCCACCGCGCCATCCTCCACCACCTCGGTCCAGCGCGAGAGGCGGACCTCGCCGGTTTTGCGGTCGATATGGGCGCGGATGTCTTTCTCATGGCCGTACTTGGCGCGGCCGGCCTTGGTGATGGCCTGCTCCATCGCCTCCAGCACTTCCTCGCGGTCGATCGATTTCTCGCGCGCGACCGCATCCGCGACCTGCAGGAGTTCAGGGCGGACGATGGCCATGTCCATAGGATGATCCTCCAATCGTATCAGTTGGCGGCGCGTTGCGGCCGCAACGCATCGATCAGCGCCTCGGTGAGCACCAGCCGCGCGGTGCGGATGGTGGCCAGCGGCAGCACCAACTCGGTCCCGTCCTCCAGCCTCAAACGCGCCTCGCGCCCAGCTTCGGCGCCTAGCACGATGCCCGAAAAGCGGCGCCGGCCAGCAAGCGGGGCAGTGAGTTCCACCTTCGCGAGATGCCCGGCGAAACGGTTCCAGTCCTTGGCGCGGGTGAGCGGCCGATCGATGCCAGGCGATGAGACCTCGAGCGTGTAGGTTGAGGGGATCGGGTCCTCGACGTCGAGCATGGCCGAGATCTGGTGACTCACTGTCTCACAGTCATCCACCGTGATGGGAACCTGATCGGCCCGTTCCACCATCACCTGCAGCGTGGGCCGCTCCCTGCCCGAGAGGCGCACGCGCACAGTCTCGTACCCCATCGCGGCGAGGGACGGCGCGATCAGGTCGTAGATGCGGGCCTCGAGCCCTTCGTGATGCGGTCGGTCTTCGCTCAAAACCAAAAAGGCGGCCCCGTTGCCGAGGCCACCCTCCGTTCAACCGGCTGGTGTGCTAAAAAAGGAAATACGATTGCCCGGGTCTCGATACAAGCCCCCGCGCGTCACGCTCCTTTCGCTCGCGGGTGCGCCGCGCGCCAGACTTCGAGGATGCGCGTCTCGTCCACCGTCGTGTAGCGCTGCGTGGTGGAGAGGCTGGCATGGCCGAGCAGCGCCTGGATGATTCGTAGATCCGCCCCCGCAGCCAGAAGATGGGTGGCGAAGGAGTGGCGCAGGCTGTGCGGGGTTGCGCGCTCGGGCAGGCCCAAAGCGCTGCGGGCGCGCTGCATCGCCCGGCGCAGGATGCGATCGTTCAACGGCCCCCCGCGTGCGCCGCGGAACAGCGGCGACTCAGGGGCAAGCAGGTGCGGACACAAGGCGAGATAGCGGGCCACCGCATCGCGCACGACGGGCAGAACGGGCACCTCCCGCTCCTTCGCCCCCTTGCCGCGCACGCGCAGCGGCCTGTCCTTGCCAGGCAGGGGTGCGTCGCGGCGAAGCAGGCCGACCGCTTCGCCCGAGCGAAGCCCACAGCCGTAGAGCAGCAGGACGAGGGCGGCGTCACGGGCAGCGATCCATGGCTCTTCGGCCAGGAGGTCGGGCTCGTCGACCAGACGCTCCGTCTCAGCCACTGTAAGCGCGCGCGGTGAAGGCCGCCGCACCTTCGGCGTGGCGATGAGTTTCAACGCTGGGCAATCGGGGCCCCCAGTGCGGGCGAGGAAGCGGAAGAAGGTACGGATGGCGGCGAGTTCCCTCGCGCGTGTCGCGTTCGATGCCCCTTCCGTCGCCCGGTGCGCGAGGAAGGCGCGCAAGTCGGCGAGCCCGAGCCGCGCCAAGCCGGCGCGATCCGGAAGGCCGCCCAAGTGATGCGCGAGGAAGCCGAAAAAGCGGCCGAGATCTCCTTCGTAGGCGCGCAGTGTCGCGGGAGAGGCCCGACGTTCCGCCGCCAGCCAAGCGAGGAAGGCGGCGCGCGCCTCGTCCGCCGTCATCGAATCCTCTTCAGCGCCGGGCCAAGCATGTCTCCAGCACACGGGCGAGGAAGGCAAAGGTCTCCGCCCCGTAGGCCATTCCACCACGCTCGGCATCGCGCCAGCCGACCGCCAAGAGCCCCGCCGCACCCCCGACGATAAACCGCGCGAGCGCGTCCGCGGCGACGAGGGCTGCCGCCTCGCCATGGATCAACTCGCACTCCGTGGGACGGTCGCGCAGCACCGCCGAGGCGGTACCAAGCGTGCGGCGGACGAAGCCGCACGGCAGGCGCCTCAGCCCGAGCCCGATCCGCCCCTCGATGCCGAGCGAAACAACATCGACGCCGAGGATCGACGGCCACTCGCTCTCGACGACCTCGATCGCCTCAGCCGGACTGCGCGCGACGAGCAGGGCGAGGACGGCACGACGGGCACGCTCGGCAAGCTTCGCTTCGGCACGGCGGGCGGCGATCAGGGAGGTTTCACGGGCGCGCGCCCGCTCGATCATCGCTACCATGTGATCAGCGAGCTTTTCGCCATGCACCCGTTGCGGAGGTTCGAGCAAAGCGTACAGATGCGGACGGCGGGCAAGGAAATCCGGTTGCGCGCGCAGGAAAGCCTCGACCGCGCAAGCCACCACCGACTCTCCGTCCGGCGAGCGTTCGGGGCGTGTGGTGCTCCGCCTCACAGGATGGTCTGCCCGGTCTTCGCCCAGTCCGCCAAGAACCCGGCGAGACCCTTGTCGGTGAGCGGATGGTTGATCAAGGCGCGCAGTACGGCAGGCGGCATGGTCGCAACATCCGCCCCGAGCTTTGCCGCCTGCACCACATGCATGGGGTGACGCACAGAGGCGACCAGCACCTCGGTCGCGAAGTCGTAGTTATCATAGATCGTGAGGATTTCGGTGATCAGGCTCATGCCGTCATGGCCGACGTCGTCGAGCCGGCCAACAAAAGGTGAGACGTAGGCGGCACCAGCCTTGGCGGCGAGCAGCGCCTGGGCAGGGGAGAAGCAGAGGGTGACGTTAACCAAGGTCCCTTCCTCAGCGAGGTCACGGCAGGCGCGCAAGCCCTCGGCAGTGAGCGGCAGCTTGACCACCACGTTGTCGGCGAGTTTGCGCAACGCCCGCCCCTCCGCCAGCATGGCGGTGTGCTCGGTCGCCGTGACTTCGGCCGAGACCGGGCCTTCCACCACCTCGCAGATGTCGGTGATGACCTCCGTGATCTTCCGCCCCGTTTTCGCGATCAGGGACGGGTTGGTGGTTACCCCATCGACGAGGCCGAGGGCGGCGAGCTGGCGGATCTCGGCGATGTCGGCGGTATCGAGGAAGAACTTCATGACGAGAGTGGGGTCCCCTTGGCGCGTCCGCGCAACTGCACCTTAGCGGCGGGGGAGGCCCCGGAGAAGCGCATCGAGGCGCGGGGCGCTCCGCGGCGGGTTCCGGTGCTGCTGCCGCTGCCGCTTGCTGGGCCCTACGACTATGCCGTGCCCGAACGGATGGAGCTAACGCCGGGAACGGTGGTGACGGTGCCGCTCGGGTCGCGCCGGCTTCTGGGCGTGGTCTGGCACGGGCCAGCGTCGGACGAGATGGCGGCCGCGAAGCTTCGCCCGATCGCCGCTCTCGCCGACGTGCCGCCCCTCCGCCCGCCTCTGCTTCGCTTCATCGACTGGGTCGCCTCTTATACGCTGTCGCCGCCCGGCGACGTGCTGCGCATGGCCCTGCCCGAAGCGGCACTCTCCCTCCCGCCCGCGCCGCGATCCGGCTGGCGTGCCGCCTCGCCTTTGCCCGAGGGTTGGCGCGTGACGCCCGAACGGGCGCGTGTGCTGGCCGTGCTGGAGGGTGCGGGTGGCCTTGCTTGGGCGGCAGCCGATCTCGCCCACGCCGCTGGGGTTTCACTGGGCGTGATCCGCGCGATGGCGGCGTCCGGGCTGCTCGTTTCCACCCCCCTGTCTGACCCCTCGGCTTCGGTCCCCTCCCCCCCGCCACCGCGGCCGCTGCGGCCGGCCCAGGCGGAGGCGGCCGCCGCCCTCCGCGCGCACGTCGCTGCGAGCGGCTTTTCCGTCACCCTCCTCGACGGCGTGACGGGGTCGGGCAAGACTGAGGTGTATTTGGAGGCCGCGGCGGAGGCAGTGGCGCGGGGGCGGCAGGTGCTGGTGCTTCTGCCTGAGATCGCGCTTTCAGCCCAGGTGATCGACCGTTTCGCCGCCCGCTTCGGTACCGCCCCGGCCGTGTGGCACTCAGACGTGCCGAGCGCACGCCGCCGCGCCACGTGGCGGGCGGTGGCAAACGGCACCGCTTCCGTCGTGGTCGGCGCCCGCTCTGCACTTTGGCTCAATTTCTGTGCCTTGGGCCTAATCGTGGTCGACGAGGAGCACGAGACTGCGTTCAAGCAGGAGGAGGGAGTTGTCTACCACGCGCGCGACATGGCGGTGGTGCGGGCACGGCTTGAGAACATTCCCTGTGTGCTGGTCTCCGCCACCCCCTCGCTCGAGACCCGCGCCAACGTCGAGCGCGGCCGTTATGCCCGGCTTCACCTGCCAGATCGCCACGGTGCGGCTGGCGAGCCCGCGGTGGCTGCGATCGATCTCAAGCGGCATCCGCCGCCGCGGGGCTTTTTCCTTTCACCTCCCCTGCGCGAGGCGCTCGCCGCAACCCTGGCGCGCGGAGAACAAGGCCTGCTCTTCCTCAATCGCCGCGGATTCTCGCCCCTGACGCTTTGCCGCGCCTGCGGCCATCGCTTTGCCTGCCCCAATTGCACTGCGTGGCTCGTCGAACACCGGTATACGCGGACTTTGAAGTGCCACCATTGCGGCCATAGCGAGCCGGTTCCGCCCGCCTGCCCGGCCTGCGGCGCCGACAGTATGCTCACCCCTGTGGGCCCGGGGGTGGAGCGGATTGCGGAGGAGGTGCGCGCGCTGTTTCCGTCCGCCCGCGTGCTCGAGATGTCCTCCGACACGGTAGACGGGGCGCGCAAGGCAGCGACCCTGGCAGCGATGATCCAGGCGCGCGACGTCGACCTCATCGTCGGCACCCAGCTCGTCGCAAAGGGCTGGCACTTCCCTCACTTGACCCTGGTCGGCGTGGTCGATGCCGATCTTGGTCTCGCGGGTGGGGATCTCCGCGCCGCCGAGCGCACCTTCCAAATCCTGCACCAGGTCGCCGGCCGGGCGGGTCGGGCGGAACGGCCGGGGCGGGTGCTGCTGCAGACCTGGGTTCCAGAACATCCGGTGATGCGGGCTCTGGTTTCAGGCGAGGTCGAGCGTTTTGTCGCTGCCGAACTCGCCGAACGGCGGGCGGGGGGATGGCCGCCTTACGGGCGCCTAGCCGCGCTGATCATCTCCGCTGGCGATGCGCACACGGCGGATACGGCTGCGCAGGCGCTGCGGCGTGCCGCGCCGGAGGGGGAGAGGTTCCAGGTGCTGGGCCCCGCCCCTGCGCCGCTCGCCATCCTGCGCGGGCGGCATCGGCGCCGGCTGCTGCTGAAGGCCGCGCGTGACGTTGATGTGCCAGACATTCTCCGCGGGTGGCTCGCGTCCGTACCGATTCCTCGCGCGGCCAGGGTCGAGGTGGATGTCGATCCGATCAGCTTCCTTTGAGGCCGTGTTGCGCCCAAGTTTCTCGCACTTGCGTCGCCCGCCCCGTGCTAGACTTTGGGTCTGTTGCCAGGAGGCCGCCGTGTCACGACTATCCACCGCGCTTGCTTCCCTTGCCGCCGTGGCAGCGGCTGGCGCCCCCTCGGCTTTTGGGCAGTCAGTGTGGGTTTGGGATCTCCATCGCGGCTGGATACCGGGTCCGGTGATCATCGCCCCGCCATTCGCCGGCCCTCCTTTCGCCGCTGGTCCTGTGCCGCCGCTCTCCGGCTCGCCGGTTCCCCCTTTGAGCGGTATGCCGCCCTCCACCGTTCCAGCGCCTCCCTCCGGCCTGCCCTTCGTCCCGCGGCGCCCCGAGGCAATCGCACGCGATGCGTTCGGCCGCCCAATTGGCACCTTCGAGCGCTCCCCAAGCGGTCGCGTGATCGAACGGGACGCGTTCGGCCGTCCGGTCGCTACCTACGACCCGCGCCCTGATGGTGGGTGGGTCGAGCGGGATGCGTTTGGCCGCCGACTTGGCACAGCGGACCCGCAGCGCGGTGGTGGTTGGGTCACCCGCGATTCCCTCGGCCGCCCGACCGGCAGGGTCGATCCTCGGCCGGACGGTGGTTACCTTGTGCGCGATCCATTCGGCCGCCCTACTGCGACGATCGAGCCGCGCCGACGCTAGGCGGGATCAGCCTTGCCCTGCTGGCGAGGCCGCTCGCAGGGGCGAGGGTTCCGTCAACTCCCAGCGCGGGCGAGGGGAAACGAACAGGTCCTGGCCAGGATCACCGGCCCACGCGCGTTCAAGTGCTGCCCAGGCCACCATCACCGCATTGTCCGTGCAGAGGGCGGGCGGGGGAGCGACCATGCGACGTCCCTCCTGGGCGGCAACGGTCGCCAGCGCGACCCTGACGGCCGCATTCGCCGCCACCCCCCCGGAGACGACCAGGGTCTCGCACGCAGGAACCATCCGCAGCGCTGCCCGCGCCCGATCCGCCAACTGCTCAGCCACCGCCGCCTGGAACGAGGCGGCCACATCGGCCTGTTCGCGTCGCGAAAGGCGCCCGCCGCGCGCTGCCAACCGGGTCGCCACCGCCGTCTTCAACCCTGAGAAGGAGAAATCGCACCCCAGACGCCCACGCATCGCACGCGGAAAGGGCACGGCCCGAGGGTCGCCCTCGGCGGCGAGCCGTTCGAGCGCGGGGCCTCCCGGCCAACCAAGATCGAGCATCTTCGCCACCTTGTCGAACGCCTCGCCCGGCGCGTCGTCGACCGTGCGGCCAAGCACACGATGCGCGCCAGGGCCTTGCGTCTCGACCAGCAGGCAATGGCCGCCAGAGACCAGCAGGGTGAGATAGGGAAACGCCGGGGTTGGATCGGCCAGCCATGGCAGGCGAGCAGCCAAAGCATGCGCCTCAAGATGGTTGATGGCGTAAAATGGAAGGTTTTTGGCCATGGCGAGGCCCTTGGCCAGGTTGGCGCCGATGATCAGCCCGCCAATTAGCCCGGGCCCCGTGGTTGCAGCGACTGCGGCGAGCCTGGTTCCAGCCTCGGCCAGCGCCGATTGAACCATGCCGGGCAGACGGGCGAGATGGGCGCGCGCGGCGAGTTCCGGCACCACGCCGCCGAAGCGGGCGTGCTCCGCCACTTGGCTCCACAGGGCCTGCGCCAGCACCCGTCCTGAGGGGTCGAGAACGGCGGCTGCGGTCTCGTCGCAGGAGGTCTCGATGCCGAGCACGGGGCCAGCGGTGACGACAGGCGCTGTCATGGGGGTTTCATTCACGCCCTTCCGCCTATCTTCGCAACATCGTAGGGAACACGCGCCATGTCACGCCACCCGGGGGAACGCCCCGTCTCGCCCCACGCGCCGCCGCCCCCTGGCCATCAGCGCCGCCCACTGCCGCTGCGCGTTGGCACCCGGGCCTCGGCTCTTGCCCTCACCCAGACACGGCTCTTCCTCGCCCGCCTCACCGGTTTCTGCCCTGTGCTGCGCGATGCCAAGGCCTTCGAGGAACATCCAATCACCACGACAGGCGACCGCGTCACGGACCGCCGGCTTGCCGATGTCGGCGGCAAGGGCCTGTTCGCGAAGGAGATCCATGAGGCTTTGCTCGATCGGCGGATCGACTTTGCGGTGCATTCGCTGAAGGACCTGGAGACCGAGCTCCCGCCCGGGATCGTGCTGGCGTGCTGCCTCGCCCGCGAAGACGCCCGCGACGCGCTGGTGCTCGCCCCTCACTGCGGGCCGGTGGATCTCGGCGACCCGCTTTCCGCGATCCCGCCGGGCGGCACGGTCGGGACCTCTTCTGTTCGACGCGCTGCCCAGCTCCTGCACCGCAGACCCGACCTCGTGGTCACTCTGCTGCGTGGCAATGTGGGCACCCGTCTTGCCCGTGTCAGCGCAGGCGAGATGGACGGTACCTTGCTTGCCTATGCGGGCTTGCGCAGGCTCGGGCTTGAGGGTGCGGCGGCAGCGGTGCTCGACCCCGAGGTGATGGTCCCGGCTGCGGGGCAGGGCATTGTTGGCGTGACAGTGCGCGCCGACGACACGGAGCTATGCGAACTTCTCGCCGCCATCGAGGACCCCGAGGCCGCGGCGGTGAGCCGGGCCGAAAGGGCTTTGCTTGCAGCCCTCGACGGCTCCTGCCGCACCCCCATTGGGGGCCATGCCGAAATCCGCCCCGACGGTTCTCTGCGCCTCGTCGGGCTGGTGGCGAGCGAGGACGGCACCTTCCTGCTCAAGCGGGCGTCCGTCGGTGCGCCGACGGATGCTGTGCGGCTCGGGCGTGAGCTGGGGCAGAGCCTTCGGCGCGACAGCCCGGCTGAGATCTTCGCGGCCTAGAGGTCGCAAGCCGCAGCGTGATGGGCCCTTCCCCACCGCCCTTATCCAGCGCTACGCGATCGCCGCACCTCCTACCTCGCGCGAGAGTTTGGCCAAGATGGCGGAGGCGAAGGCTGAATAATCCTCAGCGCTGATGACAAAGGAGCCAGGCCCGACAATCAGCGCCTCGCGATAGTACTCCTCAAGATCCGGCTCCTCATTCACCACCGCAAGCCCGTTCACCGTCACCCCCGCAAGTTCGGCGGCCGCACGCGCCGTGGCGAGCGGCAGACCGGCATTGGCGCGACCATCGCCGGAAACGTCGACGACGCGGCGCGCGGGCCGGTAGGGGCAGCGTTCAAGAAGCGCGAGGGAAGCGGCAAGACCCTCCCCGAGCGCGGTCGCACCGGCAGGGATCATACGCGGCGTGGCGTCGATGGCATCGGCGAAGGACGCAGCGTCAGCGACCGAGGCAAGCCGCCGCCAGGGCACAGCCAGTTCACGCACCCCCGGCCCCGACCAGAACAGCATCGCAACCGCTGCCGCCCCCGCCGGGCCAGAGGCGAGACTCTGCGCCAGCGCCTCGTCACGGAACGCTGTCGCATAGCCTCCCATCATGAGGGCGAATTCGCCGAAATCAACCGAGGCCGAGACGTCGACGGCAAGCACGAGGGCGATATCGACGGCATGCGTCGCGTGCTGAACAGACGATGGCATGTGGGGACTCTAGGCCGTGGCGCGGCGGGAGGGGATGTCATTGGCCATCGCGAATCCTCCGGCTAAAGTGCAGCAAGGGAGCGTCGTTGTTGGCCGAGGAGCAGTTCGGCCTGTTCGGACCGGGCTTCGTGCGTTGCGAAGGGGGAGACGATCGTGGAGATGTCCGAACCGAAACCGCTCCCGGTTGCGGACTCGCGGGCGAGCGTGCTTGACGCGCTCTTGCCGAAGCCGCCCTGCGAACCGCCCATCGGCGGTGACGGGCGACAGGTTCCCGTCTCGGTGCTTATGGCTGAGCTGGTCTCGACATGGCCAAGGCCTCGCATTTCCCTGGGCGAAATGATCCAGGCCTTTGGCTCGCGTGGCTACGGCATCCTGATGATCCTGTTCGCCATCCCAAATCTTCTGCCGATTTACATTCCCGGCTGGTCGCCGATCTTCGGCATTCCGCTCGGCATCGTTTGCCTGCAGCTGGCCCTTGGCCTGCCAGCACCGAAACTGCCGCGGTTCCTCACCGACCGGTCGATGAGGCGAGAGGACCTCGCGATGATCGTCGAGAAATCCTCGCCTTGGATCCGGCGCATCGAACGCTTCATTCGCCCCCGCCCCTCGGTGCTGACGGGATGGAAGGCGGATCGAATTGTCGGCGCCTACGGCGTTTTCCTCGCATGCCTGGTGATCGTACCGTTGCCGTTCACCAATGGCCCTCCGAGCCTCGCCTTGGCCATCATGGCGATGGGGCTTCTCGAGGAGGACAGCCGAGCCATCGTCGTCGGTGCCCTGGTCGGGCTGTTCGCCACCGCGCTTAGCTTCGCGATCATCGGTGGCTTGTTTTGGGTTGTGGTTCGGGCGATTGGCTTCGTCGTGTAACGCTGTCGAGACTGCCCTCTTCCGAATCCGTTAGGGACGATTTACGGTCGGCTCCGGTGCCGGTGGCCCGCAAGGGCTGAAACGGGAATGCGGTTGGGTGCTTGGGGAGGCACCGAAGCCGCAGCTGCCCCCGCAACCGTGAGCGGAGAGACCGTGCCCCCTCATGCCACTGGACGATCGGTCCGGGAAGGCGGGGTGCGGCGGCGAACGGAGACCCCGTCGCGCTTCGCGAGCCGGGAGACCGGCCGGCACCGGCCGCTTCGTCGCCGGGCGGGGTGAACCGGGGCGACGGTCGGGCAGTCGCCCTCCGCACGCGGCGTGTTGGTCGTGGCCGTTCGCTGAGGGGGCAAGCGTGAGAAGGGTCTGCGTGCGCCAAGCCTTCGGTCTGGCGGCCTCGGCCGTCCCATCAAGACCGAGGACAACACCGTGCGCACAGCTTTGCTTGCCTCTGCGGTCTTCGCCGCAATCGCCTTTCCTGCATTCGCCCAGACGGAAGCCCCCGGCCTGAGGCTCCTGCCGGAAACCGTGGTGACGGCGACTCGCATTCCAACGCCGATCGAGCGCCTGCCCGCAGGCGTGACGGTGATCACACGCCGAACAATCGAGGAACGCGGCTATCGCAGTCTTGTCGACGCGCTCTCCGCCGTCCCAGGGCTGCATCCGGTTCAGAGCGGCCCTCTCGGCCAGCAGACGAGCGTCTTCGTGCGGGGCACCAACTCTAGCCATGTCCTCGTGCTGCGTGACGGCATGCCGATCAACGACCCCTCGACGCCCACTGGTCTGTTTGACTTTGGCAACGACCTGCTCGACGACGTCGAGCGCATCGAGGTGGTGCGCGGCCCGATGTCCGGCCTCTACGGGTCGGGCGCAATTGGAGGCGTGGTGAACATCATCACCCGCTCCGGCCGTGGGACGGGTCGGCCCCTCACCGCGCTCAGCGAGGTTGCGGGCGGAACCCAGTCTACCGCGGCCGGATCGGGCGTGCTGAGCGGCGAATGGCGCGGGCTCGACTACGCCCTGGTGGCGAGCGGGCTCACCACTCAAGGCTTCAACATCAAACCTCCTCGCCTTGCCACCAACATCGGCGAACGCGACGGGGCGAGGATCGGCACTCTGACCACCAATTTTGGCGCTTCCCTCAGCGAGCGGTTTCGCGTTTTCGCCTTC